>JAJZQZ010000015.1 GCA_021802965.1 Actinomycetes bacterium | reverse complement strand
AAGTACCGCGAAAGGGAGGGCGGCCATGCCGGGGCGGACACGTGTGGATGGATGGGGATATGCGCCGGAGCCGAGTCGCCGTCCTGTGCCCCGAGGCCGGGGATCGTCCGCGGTGCTTCGGGAGGCGTCTGCGTCGGGGCCGGCGGTCGTGCGCCACGGTGCGGCGCGGGCAGGCCGGCCGGCGACGCGGAAACGTCGGGTGGCGGTGCGGCGACGGCGCGCCGCGGCCGGCGCGCTCCTGTTGCTTGTGGTGGGGGCAGCGGTGTGGTGGGGCGTGGCGGGTCCCCGCGGTCGCGCCGACGCCACGCTGAAAGGGTCGGGGCTCGAGATCACCGCCGGCCGCCCGGTCGGCGTTCCCGGTTCAGGCCTCATCGGGGTGGAGGTCGAAGTGCGCAACCGTGGCCGCGTGGTACGCACGTTCACTCCCCTCGACCTGGCTCTGCGCGGCCCGGACGGTGAGGTCTACCAGGCCTATGTGCCGACCAGCGGCGACGAGCCGACCCTGCCCGGGGGCGCGCTCGAACCGGGGCAGTCCCTCAGAGGCCGGCGCACGTTCGAGGTCCCCACGGATGCTGAGGAGCTCACGCTCCTCTACCAGGCCGACGGCATGGAGTCAGCGGTCGAGGCCCGCCTTCCAGGAATCCAGGTTGCCGTGGATCAGCCGGCCTCGGAAGCGGTCGCGCAGCTCCCGTAACAAGGGCAACTCGCGGGCCGCGATGGCGAAGTCGGCCCGGTCGCCGGTCAGCTCCTCCAGCGGCAGGTACAAAGTCTCGCGGGAGAACTGAGGGGCACAGAGGAGCAGGCCGACCATGCGCCTGATCTCGTCGGCGCCTTCGAAGCGGTAGGTGGCATGGTCTCCGGCCGAGAGGTTCTCGAGCAGCCAGCCGGTCCCTTTGTTGGCCAGGAGCCACAGATAGGGGCTGCCAGCATCTGCGGCGGGCGCCGGCTCGACGGGCGCCGGCTCGACGGGTGTGCCGGGGGTGTCTCCGGCCGAGGCGGCCTCAGCGAGGGCTGCCGCTGGCTGCGCGGGCGGCGCTTCGGCCGCCGCCACCTGGTCCGAGTCGGTGCCGGCGCCCGCAGCCGCTTTCCCCGTGTAGCCGGCGTAGAGACCGCCCGTCTCGGCCCACGCCTCCAGCACGGCGGCCTCGGCGGATCGGGGCAGTTTCGCGATCCATCCGGATCTGAGGGTCTCGGTGAAGCCGGAATGGATCGTCTCCAACTCGTCGAGGGCCGAGAGCCGGCCCGGTAGCCATCGGGTCGAGATGGCCGTCCGGGGCCCCACCGGGAGGGCCGGCATCTGGGCGGCCAGTGTCTCCGCCGCATCGCGCGCCAGGCCCGCGCGGGCGGTCTGGAGCGCGTGGAGGAAGGCCTCGGTCTGTCCGGCCAGCCCCGAGAACGACAGCACCGCGCCGTCCCATCCTCGGCAGAGGACGGAGTAGGTGGCGTCGTCGAAGGTCACATCGCTGAGATCGCTGAGGAAGAGGGGCTCGAGGTCGATGCCCTCGCGGGCGAGAAGCAGGACGTCATCCCACAGGAGTACGTGACACCGTTGAGGCTCAGTCGCTCCGCCGGCGGCAGCCGGGGTCGCGGCGGGCGCCCAGGCCGCGGCGGACGTCGCTCCAGAAACCCGCGCCGCGAAACGTGTCGGCTCGCCCTCCCCGGCGAGGCGCAGGGCGTTGGCCCGGGCGACCGGCCAGAGGCGGTGCAGGGTGTCGAGCAAGGGCGGACCGTCGCCGCCCAATCGGGAGAGGGTCAGCTCGTCGCCGCCGTATCGCAGTTGGATGGTGTAGCCGTCGCCCCTGATCCCCGCGATCTGGCGGATGAGATACGTCTCCGGCGGAGCGGCTTGGGGGAGGATGAACAGGGTGCGGTCGTCCGCGTTCCACTCGGCCTTGCCGAAGAAGCCCGACCGGCTGAAGACGCACTCAGGCATCAGGGGTCTGCCTGGGGCTCACGAACCGCCCAGCTGCTGGCCACACTCCTGGCAGAACTTGGCCCCCGCTTCGAAGGCGGCGCCGCAGCGCGGGCACTCGGTCTTGGGCACCAGTGACGCGCCGCACTGCTGGCAGAACTTGCCGCCTTTGGCCTCCGCACCGCATTGCGGGCATAGCACCGCCGCTGTGGCGGTGAGGTTCATGCCTTGAGTCAGGTCCTGCTCCCGCAGCTTGGTCCCCATCTGCTCCACGGTGATGTTCGCCTGCAGCGAGCTCAGCTCGCGCTGGGCGATGGGGGCGCAACTCTTGCACAGCCCGCGTTCGGTGTTCCAGCACACCTCCTGGCAGACCCAGTTGCCGCACCGCTTGCACTGAGTGAAGAGGGGGCGTATCTCCTCGACCGCCTCCTGCAGGGCCTTGTCGTGGGCCGGGCCGCCGACGACCCGCTGTATCTCGTAGCTGCTGTTCGCCGCCTGGCCGAGGATCCCGCCCAGCAGTCCTCCGGCTCCTCGCAGCAGTGAACCGCCGACACCCGACTTGCTCGCCTTCCAGCTCGACATGTAGCCGTTGCCGCAGGTCTCGCAGTAGAACTTGAACTGGTATCCCAGGTCGGTGGAGAGATCCTGATAATTGTCCGTGAACTCGATCCGTGCCATTAGCGCTCCCCCACTCGGCGGGTCATCCGCTGCACGCTAACAACGGGGATGTGCACTGTCAAGGTACGCTTTGCCGCTCACGACGATCGACGACGAGTCCCCCAGTCTAGCAGCCACCTAGTATCTGCCGATCAGCTTCCAGATGGCGCGATGCAGCACGTGCATGCTCGTGCTGGGCGCGTTGTACATGACGGCGCAGCCACCGGTCTCGAGGGCCACTCCGCGTTCCTTGCAGAGCTCCAGCGCCTCAGGTGTGTCGGTCATCTGGTGCATCCACACGTTCTTGATGCCTTGATCCAGCACCTGCTTGACGACGTCGGCCGTGCGCGCCTTGTCCACCTCGATGACCGCGGCCTCCACGTCGGCCGGGACGTCGGCGACAGACGCCAGGAAGCCGGGCTTGTCGCCCGCCAGATCCACCGCGTAGACCGTCTTGCCACGCCCCTCGAGATAGCGCTTGGTAAGAGCCGGGAACGCGTGGGTGCGGGAATCTCCCACCACCGCGAAGCGCTGCGCCGCGAAGAAGGTCTCTTTGCTCGACATGCCCGCCCTCCTCTACTCGCCTGACTCGGACATACTATAGTCCCCTATGGGTACAATACCGCGCGCACCGGGCTAACGAGTGAAGGCAATAAACGGACCGCGCACCGTTTTGACGGTCACATAGCGACAAGGGACGGACACGATGAGCATCCGAGCGCGCAAACGCAGGGCGCGTACACGTGTGGCCAACCAACAACCGCGGTCGTCTGTGGCCAGGCTGGCAGGATGGCTCTCCTTTCTTCTCGTCGTGGTCTCCACCGGGTATGTGGTTCAGCAACGCATCGCAGCGCGGCCCCCGAGCCCCCGCGCTCTCGGCGTCCCGCCCTTGGGCGGCCGCGGCGAGAGCCATGATCGGGGCCCGACCGTGGGGCTGGGCGACACAGTCGGGCTGGGCGCGGCCGGCACGCCGAGCGGCGAAGCGGCCACTGCGCCGACGGCTGTCGAGGCGGCCGAAGCAGTGGTGATCGACACGATCCCCGAGAGCAACGCAGCCGGGGGTCCAGCGCACGACGATCGGCAGGCGGAGTGGACGACGGCGACCGCGGAAGTGAGCTTCGCCGCCCTCGAGCAGACGTCCGCCGCTGATCTGGCCCCCCTTCAGCTGAAGGGCATGGTGTCGGACGACTACCGCGAGTTCTTCGACGCCTTCCGACTGAAGCGGACCGTCGGCAGCCCTGCGGCCTTCGCGTCGGTGGCCGACGAGGGCGTCACCGACCGGGATTGTGTCCTGGCGAGCGCCTCCTACGTCGAGGCCGACGTGGAAGACCGGCTCGCGGAGCTCGCCTCGTCCCCCGAGCCTCCGGCGCCTGTCTTCTGGAGCCAGGAGACCTACCGTGAGGTTCTGATGGAGTTGGCACAGGCTGCGGAGCGGGTGCGCGATCAGTGCTCGCCGGAGACCATGGGGGTCTACTCGGCCGCCTGGGACGAAGAGGCGCGTCGATGGGACTCGTGGGTGCGGGAATACGAGCTGGCGGGCGGGACTCCGATCGATCCCGCCTGAACGCGGGCGTACCGGGCCGCTTCGCTCCTCGGCGGCCTCCCAGGGCTCGGCGGCGGCAGGCGCGAGCCGCTACCAAGACTCCTTGAGACGACGACGTATCTCGGCGACGCCTCCGGTCTCCATGCGGGCGCCGGGCCCGAGCGTCGCCTCGCCGTCGGCGCCCGGGCGCGCGAGCCGTTCGACGAAGTAGGGACGCACCTCCGGCGAGATGAACCTGGTCAGCTGGGCGTAGCCGTGGGTGTCGGTGGGCCTGCGGGGCACGGGGTAGTAGCGGAGGGGACAGCAGACGTACAGCCACTCTTTCGCCCGTGTCAGCGCGACGTAGAACAGCCTGAGCTCCTCGTCGATCTCCTCGGGGCTGCCGGTGGCCATGTCTGACGGTATGTTGCCGTCGGCGGCGTTGATGACGTAGACGGCGTCCCACTCCAGGCCTTTGGCGGAGTGCATGGTGCTCAGGATGAGGTAATCCTCGTCGAGGTACGGTGGGCCCGCGTAGTCGCCCGTGTAGGATGGCGGGTCGAGAGTCAGCTCTGAGAGGAACTGGGTGCGGTCGGAGAAGCCGGCGGCCAGATGCTCCAGCTGCTCGAGGTCTCGGAGGCGCGCGGCGGCATTGTCGTAGGCGCGCTCGAGTAGCGGAGCGTACACCGACCGTATGCGGTGGATCTGGGTGCTGAGCTCCCCGGGGTCCGGTCCGGCGAGATCGTTCATGAGGGCGACGAGAGCGGGCCAGGAAGCCGCCGACGCGGTGGGAGGGCGCTGCTCGCTCCAGCCCGCGAAGGGTCCCGGGCCGGCCTCGTCGGCGCTGGGCGTCGCCAGGCTGAGCAGCTCGCGGGCTCGGGCAGGCCCGACGCCCGGCAGGAGCAGAAGGACCCTGGTGCCCGCGAGGATGTCGCGGGGGTTCTCGGCCAGGCGCAAGAAGGCCACCAGGTCCTTCACGTGAGCCATCTCTACGAACTTGAGCCCGCCGTACTTGGCGTAGGGGATGTTGCGCCGGTCGAGCTCGAGCTCTAGGGCGAGGCTGTGATGTCCCGCCCGGAAGAGCACGGCCTGCCGGCGCAGGGGAAGGCCGGATTCCCGCTGCTCGAGCACGGTCTCGACCACGAAATCCGTCTGCTCGTCCTCGTCGAGACACAGAACGAGTGCGGGCGGCGCGCCTTCCTCTTTGGTGCTCCACAGCGATTTCTCGTAGCGCTCTCCCGCCTGGGCGATGACGCGGTTGGAGACTTCGAGCAAAGGCGCCGTCGAGCGGTAGTTCTGCTCCAGGGTGACCACGGTCGCCTCGGGGTGCTCGAGCGGGAAGTCCAGGATGTTGCGCACCGTCGCCGCCCGGAAGGAGTAGATGGACTGCGCGTCGTCGCCCACCACCGTGATGCCGGTGCCGTCGGGCCGCAGGAGCCGCACGATCTCGGCCTGGATGGCATTGGTGTCCTGGTATTCGTCGACAAGCACGCAGTCGAACCGCGCCCGCACGGCCGGGCCGGCGAGGGGGTCGCGGAGAAGTCCGCGCAGGAAGAGCAGGATGTCGTCGTAGTCGAGGACCGACTGCTCGGCTTTGCGGTCGACGTAGCCGCCGAAGAGCGCCCTGAGGTCGTCGGCGTGCTCGCGGCACCACGGAAAGGCCGTCTCGAGCACCGAGTCGAGGCGATCGCCTGTATTGGTGCATCGGCTGTAGATGTCTAGGCAGGTGCCCTTCTGGGGGAAGCGGCGCTCGCGGGACGAGAGGCCGAGCTCGGTCCGGACCAGGTTCATGAGGTCTTCGGAGTCGTACCGGTCGAGGATGGTGAAGCCCGGGTCCAGGCCGATCGACCGGCCATGCAGGCGGAGCAACCGGACGCCGACGGCGTGGAAGGTGCCCCCCCAGACCTTGGTCGGGGCCTGCGCGGTCGCGCCGGGCACGCTCCCGTTCGCGCCCGCGCCGTGGGGAGCGCGGAGCAGGGATTCGACGCGGCGCAGCATCTCGCCCGCGGCGCGGCGGGTGAAGGTGAGCAGAAGGATGCGTCCCGGAGGCGTGCCCGAGGCGATGAGGTGCGCCACTCGGTGGGCCAAGGTCGCGGTCTTGCCGGTGCCTGCGCCCGCGATGATGAGCAGAGGCCCGCTGCCGTGAGCAGCAGCAGCCGCTTGGCTCGGGTTCAGGCCCTCCAGGAGGAGGTCGGATGCCAGGGCGGCGCGGCCGGACATCGTGGTCTCCCTTCTGGACTGTGGGCCTTCGCGCTGAGTCCGAAGAGTAGCGGCCGGCTCGGACGGAACGGGCTTGCCGAGCGGGGGGTCAGGCTGAGCCGTCGATCCACTCCAGAATGGCCCCTTCGATGCCTTCGCGGGTGCCGTCGACGGACTTGGTGAAGCGCTCGGGCAGCCCGACCAGCTCGGCCAGCTGCTTGGGGATGGTCGCCCCCGGGACCAGGCGCTCCACGGCCTCGAGCAGGTCGAATCCAGAAAGGTGGGAGACTCCCGGGGGAAGGGGCGCGTCGTAGGGGATCCGGTGGAGAGCCTTGTACACGTCGGCTCCGAACTTGGCCCAATGAGCCGTGGAGACCACGAGCATGGGGGCATCGCCCCTCAACCGTTCGGCGACGTCCCAGGCCACGGCGGAGTGAGGGTCGAGCAGGTACCCGGACTTGTCGAGCACTTCGTTGATCACGTAGAGGCTGCGGTCGTTGCTGACGTAGTCGGCCACGAAGAGCTCGCGGAGCGCCGCGAAGGTGTCGTCGTCGACCCGGAAGATGCCGGTGGCCGAGAGGTCGGCCATCCATCCACGCACACGTTCGGGGTCGCGGCAGAGCTCGTAGAGCAGGCGCTCCAGGTTCGACGAGATGAGGATATCCATCGACGGCGACGGGGTGGTGACGAACTCCCTCCCGGCGATGTCGTATACGCCGCTGCCGATGAAGTCGGCCAGCACATTGTTCTCGTTCGAGGCGCAGACGAGACGGCCGAGGGGCACCCCCATGCGCTTCGCGTAGTAGGCCGCCAGTATGTTGCCGAAGTTGCCCGTGGGCACGCACACGTCGAGCGGTTCCCCGGGGCCGAGGGCGCCGTTAGCGGCGAGGTCGGCGTAGGCGCTCGCGTAATACACGATCTGCGGGAGTAAACGGCCCCAGTTGATGGAGTTGGCGGAGGAGAGCTCGACGCCCGTGCCGTCGCGCAGCTGCGTGTTGAATCCAGGGTCGTTGAACGCCGCCTTGACCGCGTTCTGGCAGTCGTCGAAATTGCCTTTGACCCCGAACACCGCCACGTTGCCGCCGCGCTGCGTGACCATCTGCTTGCGCTGGATGTCGGAGACCCCGTCGGCGGGGAAGAAGACCGCGATGCGGGTGCTCTCCCGGTCGGCGAATCCCTCGAGGGCGGCCTTGCCCGTGTCGCCCGAGGTGGCCACCAGCACGAGGTAGTCGGGCACGGCCTCGCCGGCCGCGCGGCGCACGGCGATGGCTTCGGAGAAGAAGTGCGGCATGCACTGCAGAGCCATGTCCTTGAAGGCCGACGTGGGGCCATGCCAGAGCTCGAGCACGTGCATCTCCGGCGATACCTGCACCACCGGAGCGACCTCGGGGTGGTCGAAATTGTCGCCGAAGGCGTGGGTCATGAGCGCCGATATGCGCTCGGCCGGCAGGTCGACCCCGCAGAGCTCGAAGATACGCGCGGCCCGTTCGGGGTAGGTCAGCCGAGCCAAGTCGACGACGTCCGTCAGCGCGAGCGCGGGCACGGAGTCGGGCACGTACAGGCCGCCTCCTCTGGCGATGCCCTTGATCACCACCTCACTGAATGTGGGGTGGGAGGGATCGAGCCCGCGCGTGTCATGGTAGTGGACGGCGTCCATCGGGTCATGGTAGCAGGGCGGGCCCGGCAAGGACCACCGCTGGTGGGCGCCTCGCGGCGCCCCGAGTCAGGTCAGGCCGGCGCGTCGTCCCTTGCCGCCGGCTGCGGCGTCAGCTCCGGCGCAAGCGTCTCGAGCGCCTCCCGCACGATGGCCTCGATGGCCGAACGCGACAGCCCGTACACGAGCACCGCCAGGTCGAGCGCCATGCTCTCGCCGGGCTCCATCCTGCGCTCGAGGTCGCCTCCGCAGTCGACGCCCGTCCTCAGAGACGTCACGTGACCGTGGACCCTGCCGCCCGGGAAGCGGCCGTGGCACTTGATGTGGCCGATCATGGTGGCCCCCGCCCGGTCGCACTCCTCCCCGACAGCGGGCAGGAGACGGGTGCACACGGCCCCGGCGTCGGCGCCTCCTTCTCCGGCGACCAGGCTCAAGGCGACGCTGTAGGGTTCCAGGTCGGCGGCCAAGGCCGGGGGCGAGGAGCCGACGGCGGCCCCAGCGTCGGCGCCGGCCTCGCGCTCGAGTCGGGCAAGAAGGGGTGCGAGGCTTTCCCCGTCGGTGGCGAGCACGGTCCAGACGGGGGCGGCGGGATTGAGGCGGGCGGCGGCCTCGAGCGCCCGTTCGACCTCGCCGGGGGTGGCCTGGTCGGTCTTCGTGATCACCACCTGGTCGGCGCCCGCGATCTGGCTCTCGATCAGAGGCGTCATGACCTCGATGAGGGCCTCGAGGCGGGTCGGGTCTACCAGCGTGACGGCGGTCGTCTCCTCGAAGGGCTCGCCGGGGTAGTAGGTCAGGGCGTCGCGTACGCCGGCCGGAGTCGCGATGCCCGAGGCTTCGACCATGACCACCTCGGGGTGGTACCGAGCGGCGATCTCCTCCAAGGTGCGTACGAGGTCGACCCCGATCTGGCAGCAGATGCAGCCGGCCGTGATCTCGTATACCTGCAGTCCGCCCTCGGCCAGCACCCGCCCGTCGATGCCGATCTCGCCGATCTCGTTCACGATTATGCAGCTGGTGATCCCGCGGGCGGACAAATGCCCCGCCAGCGCGAGGATGAGGGTCGTCTTCCCCGATCCCAGGAACCCCGAGAACAGCAGCAACCGCATCTCGTCAGCCTCCGGCTACCTCGATCATGGCACGCACGTTGTCCAGCCTGGCATCGGGGGGGATCGCGCATCCCTGGGCCAATATGAACCCTTCGGCGCCGATCTCCCGGACCAGCCTTCTGCAATAAGCCTTCACTTCGTCCGCCGTCCCCAGGGTGAGCATGCGCGGCGGCACGTCCCCGAGCAGGCACATGTGGTCGCCGAGGACCTGCTTGGCCTTGAAGATGTCGGTCGCCCCATCGAGGGCGAGCACGCACCTGCCCGCCGGCAGCTCCCTGAACCGCGCGAGATCGCGCTCCCAGTTCGAGTCGAGGTGCAGTACCGGGATCACTCCCTCCGCCGCCACCGTTTCGACCATCTCGCGTAGATAAGGCCACACGAAGCGGTCCCAGAGCCGCGGCGAGAGGAACTCGCTCGCCGAGCGCCAGCCTCCCACCCACCAGCCGATGGGCCGCGCGGCCCGCAATCCCTCCTGCGCCTGGGCCTTGAGCACAGGAAGGAAGGCCTCCATCGCCGCTTCGACCTTGTCGGGTATGCGGTGCAGGTCGAGCATGAAGTCCTTGATCCCGCGGCCCCCGCAGAGCTGCTCGTAGGGGATCGTCGTGGCGCCGGGGCAGAAGTTCACGATGCCGCGCTTGTTGAACTCCTCGCCGGCATGCGGGATCTCAGCTTCGAGAGCCAGAAGGCCCGGCACCAGGTGGCCGAGATGCCGCTCAACGAAGTCGTCCATCCAGGGACCGAAGCCCATCTCCACGATGAGGTCATAGTCCGCGGCCGTCATCAGCCCCGCCTCGCGCACCTGCCACAGGCTGTCGTCGGGCAGCTCCTTGCCCGGCATGTCGACGGGAGAGAGCCAGAGGAAGGCGAGCTCGGCCGGGTTCGCCGTCGGGTATTGGATGGCGTCCATGCCCTCCAGGAGGTCGGCGGTCTCGAGGCCCGCTTTGGTGGCGAGCGCCACTGAGCTCACGTAGTCGGACAGTTTGACCCCTGTCACCCGCGCCGCGAAGGCGTCGTAGACGAGGGCGGTGGGGACACGGTCGGGCGTGCCCAGGGAGACGGCGGTCGTGAGTCTCCGAGTGCGTTCGGCCAGCAGCTGCTCCGCCCGCCCGGCGCCCATGTCAGTCGACTCCCGGAATGGAGTGCCCGCATCCACGTCGCGCCCCCTTTTGGCTTTGCGCCCCGATCACCTAGGTTGACTCCGCCTGCCTTCCCGGGAACAAGACCGATGCTATCCTACAGCCTGGAACGAACCTGAGCACCGGTCTTCGATGCCTGCCGCCATGGTTCGGGGAAGGAGACCCACGGACGGCGAGGAACACGTCGAGGTCGAGAAGTGGCCGGCCGCAGTGTCCGAGGCCGGCTTCGGAAGCTCGCTCCGGAAACGGTTCGCGTCTCTTCGGAGCTCCCTGCGGGGCCGTCATCTGACGGTGCTGACCGTCGGTTACTTCGTGGTCACCAGCCTTCTCATGATCTATGCCGGAAGCTGGCCCACCCCCGACAAGGTGGTCATCGTCGGTGTGCTGCTGGCGCTGCTGGTGGCCAAGCCGCTCACCTTCCTCAAGGATTGGGTCCCCTTCGTCTTCCTCTTCGCCGCGTACGAGTATCTCCGCGGGCTGGTGCCCGCCCTCGGCTGGACTCCCCACGTCCACGCGCTGGTCGAGATCGACACGTTCCTGTTCGGCCGGTTGCCCACGGTGATGCTGCAAGACGTCCTGTGGAGGGAGGCCGGCCCCACCTGGTACGACTACCTCTTCACCCTGGTCTATCTGCTGCACTTCACCCTGCCTCTGGGCTTCGCACTCTTGTTGTGGTTCCGCGACCGGACCCAGTTCCGGCGCTTCATCGTGGCCCTCACGATCCTGTCGTTCGCCGGGTTCTTCACCTACCTGTTCTACCCGGCGGTGCCTCCGTGGCTGGCGGCCTACGACGGGGTTATCGCGCCCGTGCACGACGTCATGGCGCGCACCACCGACCTCTTCAAGCACGGCGGAGGTCTGCCGACGCTCTACGTCATCATGGCGCCCAACATGACGGCGGCCATGCCGTCGCTGCACGCGGCCTACCCGATGATGGTCTACCTGTACGCGGTGCGGTTCTACGGATGGAAAGGCCATCTGTTCCTGCCCTACGTGCTGACGGTCTGGGTGGGCGTCGTCTACACGAACAACCACTGGGTCATCGACGTGATCGCCGGCGCCCTCTACGCCGTGGTCGCCTTCCTGCTGACCGAGTACCTGTTCCGCCGGAGGCGGGCAAAGCGGGCGGCGCCCGAAGCGGCTGGGAGGTCGACGTGAGCGTTCTGTTCGAGCCCGTCCGTATCGGCAGACTCGAGGCGAAGAACCGCTTCGTCCGCTCGGCCACGTTCGAAGGCCGGGGCGACGGCCATGGAGCCGTCACAAAGAGTGCCCTCTCTCTCTATCGTACGCTGGCTCGCGGTGACATCGGGACCATCATCACCGGCTTCATGTATGTGCGGCAGGACGGCAAAGGCGGACGTTCGGCGCTGGGGATCGACCGGGACGAGCTGATCCCGGGCCTCCGCGAGCTCGCGGCAGAGATCAAGGCTGACGGCAGTCGCGCCGTGTTCCAGCTTCACCATGGAGGCGGGCAGGTCCTGAAAGGGGTCACCGGCGGCGATCCCCGCGGCGCCTCGCCCGACAGCCGGGACTTCTTCACGCGGAGGACGACGGGCACTCGCAGGCCCTTCTCGGTGGAGGAGTTGGCCGGGGTGACGGCCGCCTTCGGGGCCGCGGCTCGGCGCGCCCGGGAGGCGGGGGCCGACGCCGTTCAGTTGCACGCGGCCCACGGCTACCTGCTCTCCGAGTTTCTCTCGCCATTCCACAATCGGCGGGACGATGCCTACGGGAGCGATACCGCCGGCCGGTACCGATTGCTCGGCGAGACCATCGCCGCCGTCCGCGCGGAGGCGGGCGACGACTTCCCGGTGCTGGTCAAGATGAACATCGACGACGGCACTCCCACTCCGGGCATGACCCCGGGGCTCGCCGCCGACTACGCGGCCCGCATGGTCGCCGATGGGGTGGACTGCCTCGAGTTGAGCGCTGGAGGGCTCGTGGCGCCGTTCGTGCTGTGCCGCGGCGAGGCGCACCCCGAGGATTTCGCGGGTTTCCTGCCCTGGCCGGCGCGGAAGGTCTTTGCGCGCGCTCTTGCCAAGACTCCTCAACCGCCCTTCGTCGAGGCCTACAACGGGCGGGCGGCCGCTCCGGTCAAGGCGGCCTTGGGCTCGGCGCCCTTGGCCCTTGTGGGAGGCATGCGGACGCTGGCTCGCATGGAGGAGTGCGTCACTTCCGGCGTCGCCGATCTGATCTCCATGTCCCGGCCGCTTGTGCGGGAGCCGGGGCTGGTGGCCAAGCTCGCGGACGACCCGACCACCGTACCCGGCTGCACCAACTGCAGCCGCTGCCTGGCGGCGTGCTTCCACGACCTGCCCATCCGCTGCTATGAGCAGGGACTACCCGACCGGAAGAGGTAGAGATCTCATTCGGACGCACGCGGCGATATTTAGGGGATAGATAACCGCTTCTTCACATCTCCATCTCATTTCAGGGCGACACTGATCATGTGTCGTAGCTGAAAGGAGTGGAGCATGAACCCTTACTGGGGCCAAGGCCAGTTCCGGCGGGGTCCGGAGCCGTGGATGCATGGCGGCGGCGCCGATGGCTGGATCGGACTTGTCTTCATGGTGCTCATCCTCGCCGCGTTGGTGGTGGGCATCGTTCTTATCGTCCGGGCCCTCAGGTCCCGGCATCATCACACGGTCGCGGCGGTGCCCGTCGTGGCTGGGAGCGGGGTCCCGCTGGCAGCCCAGCCTGCACCGAGCGCGGCCGCCCTCCGGGTCCTAGAGGAACGGTACGCCCGCGGCGACATCGATCGCGACGAGTTCTTCCAGCGTCGCAACGACCTGTACGTGATGGGGATCCCCTCCCCACCGGTGGCCCAAGCGCAGACGCCGCAGGCGACTGGGGCATAGGCAAGACGCCGCCGCAAGCAACCGGGGTGGAGGCAGACGCCCCGTCATCATGATGAGGGCCTCCGGCACCAGCCGGAGGCCCTTGCCGCTTTTCGCTCCTTGCAGGGCGCGGCCGAGGCCCTGGCGTAGTTACCTTGGGGTTGGTCGCGGGCGGCAAAGCCCCACGGCGGTCTTACAGGCAGAGCTCCCCGCCGTCGACGACGAGGTTGGCGCCCGTGATGAACGAGGCCTCCGCCGAGGCCAGGTAGGCGACCGCGCTCGCTATCTCCTCGGGCTCGCCGAAGCGCCGAAGGGGGATCTTCGCCAGGTAGCGGGCGAAGCGCTCGGGATCGGCCGCCGTCTTCGCGCTCATGGGTGTGTGCGTCCACCCAGGGGAGACCGCGTTCACCCTGATGCCATGGGGCGCGAGCTCGACGGCGAGGGACTTGGTCAGCCTGACCACGGCCGCCTTGGAGGCGTCATAGACCGCCTCGGGGGAGATGTCGTCTGCGGCGAAGCCGCTCGTGGAAGCGACGTTCACGATCACCCCGCCATCTCCCGTCTCGGTCATGAGCCGGGCGACCGCCCGGTCGAGCAGCAGCACGCCGCGCAGGTTCGTGGCGATGATGCGGTCGGACTCCTCCACATCCGCCTCGAGAAAGGGGGTGTGCGCGGAGACGCCCGCGGCGGCGACCGCCACGTGAAGCGGTCCCAGCCGTTCCGCGGCCGCGGCGATGGCGCTGTCGACGGAGGCGGCGTCGGTGACGTCACACCGGATCGGCACCACCTCCCCCCCGGTGGCTCCCTGGATCGCCCGGGCGGCCGACGCTAAGACGTCGACCCGCCGTCCCAGCAGGGCCACACGCGCGCCTTCCTGGGCGAGCCGCATGGCGCTGGCCCGGCCGATCCCGCTTCCTCCGCCGCTCACCACCACCGCTCTTCCCTCGAATCGCTTCACACCGCCCTCGAACCGCATAACGCCGCCTTTCGAACGCCTGCCCGCGTTGCGAGCCTACCAGGCCTGCGACCGAGGGGCGAGTCGTGGTGGAGGTTGGCCAGGCCGACGCGCCGCCGCGAAGTGTCATCGTTCGAGGGCCTGCTAGACTGTCCGGGGAGCCGCTGGGGCGGGCGGACAACGGGGGGTCATGGATCCTGAGAGAGGCCGGCGGGGGCTACCATCGTGAACTTTGAGCCGCGTAGCGAGCTGTGGGCGATGACGGCCTCCCAGTTGCGCCACCTCGTCCGTACGAAGGCAGCGAGCCGGCGCGAGATCGTACAGGCCCACCTGGACCGCGCCGCGGCCCGGAACGCCGCCGTCAACGCCATCGTGGAGCAACGGGCCGAGAAGGCGCTGGCCGAGGCGGACGCCGCCGACCGGGACTCGGGGGACCGGAGCGGACTCCCACTCGACGGTATCCCGGTCAGCATCAAGGACACCTTCGACGTGACGGGCATGCGGCACACAGAGGGGATCCGTTCGATGGCCGAGCGGGTGTCCCCGGCGGATGCCGTGGCGGTGGCCCGCCTTCGCGCAGCGGGAGCGATCGTCATCGGCAAGTGCAACCAGCCCGACTTCCAGATGCGCTGGAACACGGTGAGCGACCTCTACGGGCCCACGCGCAATCCCCGAGACCTCTCCCGCAGCGTGGGCGGGTCCTCCGGCGGCGACGCGGCCGCGGTCGCGACGGGGATGGCGCCCCTCGGGCTGGGGGCGGACTACGGCGGCTCCATCCGCCTGCCCGCCGCCTGGTGCGGCATCTACGGCCTGCGCCCCACGCCGGGCACCATCCCCAGCGTGGCCGCCCTGCCGCCCCTGGACGCGCCGCCCACCATCGACGTCATGGCTTCGATCGGTCCCCTTGCTCGTTCGGTCGAGGACCTCTGGACGGCATTGCAGGTCATGGCGGGGTCCGACCCGCGCGATCCCACCTGCTGTGACCGGCCTCTGACTGAGCGCCGCGCCTCCCGCCGTCCACGCGTCGCCCGCATGTGCCGGGAGACGGGCGCGCACGTCGATCCGGAGGTGGAAGCGCAGCTCGACGGCACCGTGCGCATCCTGGCCGACGCCGGATACGAGGTGGTCGAGGCGGGCATCCCCGAGGCCGAGCGCGCGCCGGAGGTGTGGGCCGAGCTGGTCCACACCGAGCTTCTCCGCTCGGCCCTCCCCGTCTGGGGCGAGCTCATGGGGGAGAGCGGCCGGCACCATATCGAGCAGATGGCCGCGCTATTCGACCTGGGCGCCGACGTGGGTGGGTTCGTCGCCGCCTTCATCGAGCGCCGCGCGATCGCCCGACTCACCGGAGAGTGGATGGAGGAGCATCCCCTCGTGGTGGCCCCCGTGGCCGGCATGACGGCGCCCCCGCTCGACTACGACTACCTGCTCGACCGCGACAGCACCCTCCAGCTCTTCGATCGGATGCGCAGCGTCGTCTGGGTGAACGCTCTGGGGCTGCCGAGCGTCGCGTTGCCGAACGGCATCCAGATCGTGGGGCGGCGGTTCCGGGAGGCCGAGATCATCGACGCGGCCGCCTGCGTCGAGCTCGGGCTGGGCCCCGTCCGCCCGGCCATGCCGTGAGCTTCGAGTCTGCACCGCCCCGGCGTGCGGGCTATGCGCCGCCAGGGCGACCGGGTAGGATGTAGCCCTCGGGGCGGGCCGGAGGAGGCGCGGCTCGAGAGCTGCCTGTTTCGTCGAAGGGGGGGGTCCGTGTCCGAAGCCTTCTGGTCGAGCTGGATCTGGCCGATGCTGACCGCCGTGCTGGGCTTCGCGTTCGCGGTCATGATCTTCATGCAGTGGCTCAGGCGGCGGAAGCCTCACCAAGCCGCCTGGGCGGTGGGGATGACCTTTTACGCCGTGGCCGCGTTGATGGAGGCCGTCTCCGAGTACGAGGAGTTCTGGCGGCCGGGAGTCTACCGCGTCTACATCGTGCTCGCCGCGTCCTTGGTGGGGTTCCTGGGTCTGGGCACGGTGTATCTCATGGTGCGGCGGCGGATATGGGGCCATCTCTACCTGGCGTTCAACCTGGTCTGCCTGATCGTCTTCGCCGTGGGCGTGGCGCTCGTCAAGCTGGACACCGGCACCCTGGTCCCCGGCATCACCGTGGGCGGCCAGGCGCTGGGGCCGAGCGGATCCTTCCCGCGCTTCATGTCGCTGTTCTTCAACATCCCCGGCTCGATCTTCCTCCTTGGCGGAGCGGTGTGGTCGGCCTACCGCTTCGCGCGCAAGAAGGAGTATGCCTACCGGATGTGGGCCAACGTGCTCATCGCGGCGGGCACGCTGGTGATCGCCGCCGCGGGCGCGCGCGCCCGCCTGGGCACCACCACCGGACTCTATTTCGCCGAGATGGTGGCGAGCGCCCTGCTCTTCGCCGGTTTCATCCTGGCGAGCACCTTGGACAAGGGAGCCAAGGCGATCATCCGGGATCGGCTGGCCGGCCGCGAGTGACGGGCGGGACCGCCGCGAGTGACGGGGCGGCGAACCGGGGCATCGGCGGCAGGCCTCTGCTCGCCGTGTCGATCACCATGCTGCTCTGGGCGTCGGCCTTCGCGGGGATCCGCGCCGGCCTCGAAGCGTACTCTCCCGGGGAGGTGGCCTTTCTGCGCTTCGTGGTGGCGTCGCTGGCGGCGGGCGTGTACCTGGCTGTCGCCCGCCCACCCCTGCCGGCGCGGCGCGACCTCCCGGCCTTGCTGGTCCTGGGCTTCCTGGGAGTGACCGTCTACCACCTGTGCCTCAACTACGGCGAGGTGACCGTCTCCGCGGGGGCGGCCAGCATCCTGATCGCCTCCAACCCCGTGTTCACGGCGCTCCTGGCGGGCCCGGTGCTCGGGGAGCGGCTGCGCCGGATCGGCTGGGTCGGTATCGCGGTGAGCTTCGTCGGGGTGGTCATCGTCGCTCTGGGGGAAGGCGGCGGCCTGCGCTTCGAGTCCCGGGCCTTCATCATCCTGGTGGCGGCTCTCTCCGGAGCGCTCTACTTCGTCTACCAGAAGCCCTACCTGCGGCGCTACGGCACGCTCCCCTTCACTGCCTACGCCATCCTCGCCGGCACGTTGCTGCTGCTGCCGTGGCTGCCCGGGACGGTGCGGGCCCTGCCGAGCGCCCCGGCATCCGCGACCCTGGCCATCGTGTACCTGGGCGTCTTCCCCGCCGCGATCGCCTATGCCACCTACGCGTACGCGATGTCGAAGGCCCCCGCGCCGCTGGTGGCGAGCTTTCTCTACGTGTCGCCGGCGATGGCGATCGTCATCGCCTGGCTGTGGCGCGATGAGGTGCCGCAGGGGCTTTCTCTCCTCGGCGGAGCGGTCGCTATCATGGGGGTGATCGTGGTCAACCGCTGGGGGAGAGCGTCATGAGGGTACGGCGAGGGAAAGCCGGCGGACGAGTCTTGGGCGCTTACTGGAAGCCCGTGGTACCAACCGGGCGATGGTCTCGAGCGGCTCGCTTAGTTCTCGCGCCGGCGTTGCCGCCAACCGGCCGACCGCGCGGCGAGAAGCCAAAGGGGCAACCTGACCAATAGCAGGCCGGCGAGAGACGCCGCCCAGATCAGCCGGTTGGTCGTGACGACCTTCGCCGCCCACAGAAAGTGCAGCACGACGAGGCCCGCGGCCGGGTACACGAGCATGTGGAGCCGCTCCCAGGCCCGGCCCAGGCGCCGCTGCCACGTGGCGGTCGACGTCACCGCCAGAGGGATCAACAGGATGAAGGTGGTCAGTCCGGCGAGTGCGTACGGCTTCTTGGCCACCGCATCGGCCAGGAGGCTGGGCCGCGATCCGTAGTCCACCACGGTGAACACGAAGAGATGGAGGGCGGCGTAGAGGAAGGCGAACAGTCCGAAAGTGCGTCGAAGGGGCCAGATCGCCGCAGCCACTCGACGTGACGGGCCCGGAGCCGGTGACCGGTCCGGCGTCGGGACCGCGGCTTCACCCCGAGGTGTGACTCGGGACAGTCGGCCCACATACGGGTTCGTGCGGGTGATCAGCGCCACCGCGGGCGTGACCGCCAAGGACAGCGTCAGCATGAGCAAGGCGTCCGTGCCCAGCCGGCGGGTGACGTCCTCGATGGGGTTGGCCGAGAGGCGATCGGCCGCGACGACGAAGAGCAACACCCCCAGCGGCAGGAGCGCGCCGACGTTCGCCGCGACCCGGGCCGCGAGCCCGAGACGGTCTCTCCGCATCAGAAGTCCCTGGTCAGATCCATGCCCTTGTAGAGTTGCGCGACCTCGTCCTCGTAGCCGTTGAACATGAGGGTGTCGCGCCGGCCGCTCTCCCCGATCCGCCGCTCCGATTTCTGGGACCAGCGGGGGTGGTCCACGTTGGGGTTGACGTTAGCGTAAAAGCCGTACTCTCTGGGGGCGTAGCCTGTCCAGTAGCTCACCGGTCGCTCCGCGACCAAGCTGATGCGCACGATGGACTTGATCGACTTGAAGCCGTACTTCCAGGGCACCACCAGCCGGAGAGGGGCTCCGTTCTGGGGCAGCAGGCGCTTGCCGTAGAGGCCCGTGGACAGGAGGGTGAGGTCGTGCATGGCCTCGTCCAGGCGCAGGCCTTCCACGTAGGGCCAGCTGACACCGAAGTCGTCCTTCTGGCCCGGCATCTGTTTGGGATCGAGCAGAGCCTCGAAGCGGACGTACTTGGCTTCGGCGGTCGGCTTCACTTCGGTGAGGATCTTGTTCAGAGGGGATCCGAGCCAGGGGATCACCATCGACCAGGCTTCGACGCAGCGCATGCGGTAGATGCGCTCCTCGTCGGGGAACATGCGGTAGATCTCCTCCATGGCGAAGGTGCGGGGCTGCTGCACCAAGCCGTCGACCTTCACCGTCCAGGGGCTGGTCTTGAAGTCCTTGGCGGCCTCGGCCACGCCTTCCTTGCTCATGGTGAACTCGTAGAAGTTGTTGTAGTGGGTCACGTCCTGGTACGACGTGAGCTTGTCGCCCAGTTCGTCGGTGGGCGAGGTGACCGAGCCCGGTGTCCCCGCCGTGCCTCCCGTCCCGGGCGGCTGCTTACTCTGCCCGAGGCCGCAGCCGGCCAGCAGGGCGCCGGCGGCGATGGCGGCCGTACCCGTGATGAAGGAACGCCTGCTCAGGAACAGGTGCTCGGGGGTGATCTCGCGTGGATCTATGTCTCTCATGGCGTCACCTCGTGGGATGGTCGCAGCCATTATCCCCGCTGGGACTGGTGCCGCACACGTCTATCGGCGAAAGGTCCTCAGCGTCCTTCGACTCAAGCGTCCGCCTCCGCGGGACGATGTGGAGGCCATGGATCATTGGAGCCAGCGCACGACTTCCTCCGACGACGGCCGTCCGCATACTCCTGACGCGGGTGGACCGCCCAGGCCGGATGCGTCCCGGTGGTCGAAGTGGGCGGCCTACGCCCTGATGGTGTTCCTGCTGACGGCCGGGTCGATCGGGTTGGCCCTCGCCCCCTGGGCGCTGGCGCGCTTGACCGGTATCGTGCTGGGGTCACTGTTCATGCTGCTGATCCTTCGCGATCGGCTGGCCTCCGACTAAGAACGGGTCAAAAGGAGCGCACATGACCGGATCCCCCCTCTGGTCGCACCCGGACGAACCTGTGGGGTTGACGACCGAAGCCCGCGCCCTGGCGCTCGACGCCGCGGACGGCCTTTCGGGCCTACGCGACCGCTTCTTCCTTCCCCCGGGCACCATCTACCTTGACGGCAACTCTTTGGGCTTGGCTTCCCAGGACGCCCAGGATGCATTGCTGCGCGTGGTAGAGGAGTGGAAGCACCTCGCCATCGGCGGCTGGGGCCGAGGAGAGCCGCCCTGGGTGCTGCTCGGTGAGCGGCTGGGGGAGATGCAGGCGCCCCTCGTGGGCGCGGAGCCCGACGAGGTCGTCGCTGCTGCCTCCACCACCGTCAATCTGCATCAGCTCGCCGCAACCTTCTACCGCCCCGCGGGGCGGAGGCGGAAGATCCTGGCCGACGAGCTGAACTTCCCCTCCGACCTCTACGCCTTGCAGAGTCAGGTGCGGCTGCGGGGTCTCGACCCCGATGAGGACCTGGTCCTCGTGCGGAGCCGCGACGGGCGCACCCTCGACGAGGACGACATCGTGGCCGCGATGACCGACGACGTCGCGGTGGTCGTGCTGCCCTCCGTGCTCTACCGAAGCGGTCAGCTGCTCGACCTCCCGAGACTGACTATCGAGGCTCATGCCCGCGGCTGCCTCATTGGCTTCGATTTGTGCCACTCGGCCGGGGCGCTGCCTCACGCCCTGTCGGAGTGGGAAGTGGACTTCGCGTACTGGTGCACATACAAGTACATGAACAGCGGTCCCGGGGGCGTGGCTGGGCTGTACGTCAACCGGCGCCATCACGGGCGGCCGCCGGGGCTGTGGGGTTGGTTCGGCAATCGGAGCGACACCCGCTTCGACATGCGGCTCGAGTTCGAGCCCGCCTCCACCGCGGCCGCCTGGCAGATCGGCACCCCCAACCTGCTCAGCGCCGCGCCGCTGCTGGGGTCGCTCGCCCTCTTCGAGGAGGTCGGGATCGAGCCGCTTCGTCGGCGCTCCCTGGCGCTCACCGAATATCTTATGGCGCTGATCGACGCGCTTCCGCCCGAGCTCGGTTATACGGTCGGTACTCCCCGCGAGCCGGCTCGACGCGGCGGGCACGTGGCCGTCGAGCACGCCGACGCATGGCGCGTCTGCCAGGCTCTTCTCGCCCGGGGAGTGGTGCCGGACTTCCGTCCCCCGAACGTGGTCCGGCTCGCTCCGGTCGCGTTCTACAATTCGTTCCACGAGGTGTGGCGGGCGGTGCGTCACCTGGCGGAGATCGTCGAGAGCGGGGAGCTGGAGCGGTTCACCGAGGAGCGCGGCCTGGTGGTCTGAGCGCTCTTACGACCGGTGGATGATCCTCCCCAGCAGAGGTTTCCGGATGGTGATCGCGTTCTCGGGGCAGAGCTCCTGGCAGCAGTAGCACCGGATGCACAGGTCGTAGTCATGTACGGGGGGACGGTCGTTGGCCAGGTTGTCCTCGGCCCAGTCGTACCCGTCCCGGAAGTCCACCGCTTTCGGTTCCACCGGGCAGATCCTCACGCAGGTGCCGCAGGCCGTGCAGAGCGCCGCATCGATCACCGGTCGGGGCACGACGTAGTTCTTGGTGAGCCGGCTGAGACGGCCCGGGCCGCCCGTGCTCGATCCGGGCGCGCGGTCGACGACGAAGTCCTTGTCGACGAAGCTCGTCAGGGGGTCGCCGACCAGCTCTATGTCGCTGGCCGTGCCCAGGCCGAAGGCTTCCCCGTAGGTGATGGTGGGGACCAGGGTCGGGTTAAGATCGACCAGGCGACACACGACGGTGTCCAGAGCCACCGGGTCGGTCGAGAAGAGCAGCACCGACATCTGGCGGGGGTCTCCACCGCGGGGCCCGTTGCCCTCCATGGCCATGACGCCGTCCATGATGTAGAGCCGGGGGCGGAGCAGGCGGTTGAGGTCCACCAGCATCTGGGCGAAGCGGTCGACGTTCTGCATGCGCGCGTGAAACTCGCCTTTGAGCAGGCCGGGGATGCACCCGAACTGGTTCTTGACCGCCCCGGTGATGCGGGTCAAGCCGTGCGTCTTCATCTTGGGGAGGGAGATGATGCCGTCGGTGTCCAGGGCGGCCGAGACCACCGTGAACTGCTTGATGAGCCCCCCGTCCGGGAACGACACCGTCCGACTTTCGCCGAAGTCCGCTTGAGGGATCCCCTCCTGATCCGCGATCTCGGTCAGCCCCGAGCGGCGAGAGGCGCCGGTGGTGCCGCCGAATGCGGGGGAATCCCCGTAGGAGAGCTCCGCCCCGGCGGCCGCGAAGTGACGGATCACCGCCCGGAACACGGCGGGGTGCGTCGTCACCAGCTTCTCCGGCGCGCTCCCCACAAGAAGGTTGGGCTTGAGCAGCAGACGCTCGCCCGAGGCGACGAAGAGGTTCGCGCCGCCCAGCAGGTCGAGACCTCGGCCGACCGCGGCGTGCACTCTCTCGGAGTCGTAGTCGGCGCACCGGACGAGGGCGACGCGTGATGGGCTGGGGCTAGGTGGGGTCACGGTGGGTACATAATACGAGGTGGCGCCGGATTCAACGAGAGGCATGTACTGTGAAGGACCGCGTGCGCGAACTGGTCGGACGGCTCCGTCGAGTCGACCGGGGCCTGGGGGTCGGCGGCGCGGTGCTCAAGGCCCGCCTGCGCGGCCACCCTGTCATGCTGAGTCATCTGGTCACCGGCAGGTGCGACGCATGCTGCGCCACGTGTCTGTGGAGGGATCCTGGGGGACCCGAGCTGGATATGCTTGAGGCGGCGTGGCTCTACCGGGAGGCGGCGGCGATGGGCATCACCCAGCTGGTGGCGTGGGGAGGCGAGCCGCTGTTGCGGGCCGACCTGCCCGAACTGCTGGGCACGGCGAAGGACGCCGGCCTCGCCGTGGTCCTGATCACCAACGGTTGGCTGCTCCCCGAGCGGTGGCCGGAGCTGGCCGGCAACGTAGACGCCTTGATCCTCAGCCTCGACGACGTGGGCGAGGCGCACGATCGCCTCCGGGGGCTCCCCGGACTCTTCGCCCGCCTGGACGAGTTCGCGTCGGACCTGCGGCACGGATCGCCGCGACCCCGCTTGCTGGTCAACACCGTGCTCTCGAGCTTGAACCGGGGCGCCCTTCGACGGGTCGCACCGATCGCTCAGCGCTGGGGTGCGGGCCTTTACTTCTGTCCGATGGAGACTGGGCAGATGCGGGCTTCGGGCTTCACGCCCCTCAACGACGACATCTCGCTCCGGCCGGCCGAACTGCGCGATGCCGCCCGTCTCGTTCGGATCTTGAAGCGCGCGGGGTTTCCCCTGATGGCCACCGACCGCTACCTCGACCTTCTCGAGCGTGACCCCGCGCTCACCGGCTACTCGTGCCGGGCGCCCCGAGCCATCTTGACCGTGCAGGCCGACGGCACGGTGCGCGACTGCCTCCGTCGCGACGTCCCCCTCGCCGACGCGACCGCCATCCGCGCGCGAGGCGGCCATTTGAGCGAGGTCTTCGGGTCGCCCCGCTACCGGCAGATGCTGGAGGACGCGGGAACATGCACCGCGTGCAACAACCCCGACGTGCTCGAGACGTCCTGGCTCTGGGACCTGGAGTTCCAGATGCTGGGGAGGGCGGGGCGGCTGCTCCTGGGTTGAGGCTCGACCATGTGGTGCGGCGGCCACGAGGCCGCTCAAGCGGGTCGGACAACACGGCTCAAGAATGGCTGACAAGCCGTGCTACACTCTGTCTCAGCATCGGATAGGGCACCCTTTCTGGCGACATGTCGAGCTCTCTCGCTACTCCGCCCGTCTGCGGTCTTGGCCTACTCGTGTGCCGCAGGCGTATCCTGTCAGAGGAGGGAAGCATGGGAGCTGCAAAACTGTATGTCGGGAACCTGAGCTACCAGACCAGCGAGTCGGCTATCCAAGCCGCCTTCGCCGCCCACGGCGAAGTGACCTCGGTCACGCTGATCACCGACCGCGACACGGGCCGGCCCAAGGGCTTCGGCTTCGTCGAGATGGCGACGCCCGAGCAGGCCGACGCTGCCAAGGCGGCCCTCGACGGCACGCAGCTCGACGGTCGCACCATCAAGGTCGACAACGCCAAAGAGCAGGCCCCTCGCCGCACCGGCGGTGGCGGCGGCTACGGCGGTGGCGGCGGTGGCGGCTACGGCGGTGGCGGCGGCGGTGGCCGTGGCGGGTACGGCGGTGGTGGCGGTGGCGGCTACGGGGGCGGCGGCAGTCGCTGGTAGTCTTTCGCCTGACAGTGGATTAGAAGCGAGCGCCGGCCCTCGGGCCGGCGCTTCTGCGTCTAGGAGGCTGCCGAAGCGGATCTCAGTCGATCACCGGCTCCGGGCAGAGCTGGGGCTCGTCGTCGCAGGGAGTCTCCCGCTGGGTCTCCAGCCCGGCCTGCGGCTCGAGCTCGGGCTGCGGCTGTGGCAGGCCCTCGTGCACCACGACAGGGGCGCCGTGCTTCACGAACAGGAACGCGACGATGGCTCCTCCGAGCACCGTCAATCCGGCGACGGTCAGCCCGATGTGCATGCCGTGGACGAAAGCGTTGTCCACGGCGACGTGGAGCTGCTGGACGACCTTCGCGGGCAGCTGGCCGGCTCCGCTCTGCTCGCGCGCTCCGCGGCTCGCGATGGCGAGGACCTGGGCCCTCACGCCGTCGGGCAAGGGTATCTTGGCCAGGGAGCTGGTCAGCTCGCTGGTGAAGAAGTGCGTCACGATGGCCCCCAAGAACGCGATCCCGAACACCCCGCCCACCTCGCGGTTGGCGCTGCTGGTGGCGGAGGCCATGCCTGCTCGGGCCGGGGGGACCGAGGACATCACGGCCGCCGTCATGGGTGTCATGACAAGCCCCATGCCTATGCCCATCATGGTCAGGAACGGCCAGATGGACATGTAGGCGTCGCCGGCGTCGATCGTGGTCATGAGCAACAGGGAGGTCCCCATCAGGGTCATGCCCACGGTCATGGGCACCCGGGAGCCGATGCGCCCGGCGATCTGCCCGGCCAGCGGCGCCGTCACGATGATGGCCAGGGTGGCGGGCAACTGGCGCACGCCGGCCTCGAAGGCCGAGTAGCCCTGGACGTTCTGAAAGAACAGGCTCAGGAAGAAGATGATGCCGAACATGCCGAAACTCACGATGGCGGCGTCGAGGTTGGCGGCCGCGAAGGTGCGGTTGCGGAAGAACTTGAGCTGGAGCATCGGGCTGGTGCTGCGCGATTCCACCCACACGAACAGGCTCAGGCCCACAGCGGCGATGCCGAACAGCGACAGGATCAGTGGGGAGGTCCATCCCTTCGCGTTCGCTTCGATGAGCGCGTACGTCAGGGAGCCCAGGCCGATGATGGCGAGGATCTGACCGGGCAGGTCCAGATGCCGGCCTTCCGGGTTCTTCGATTCCCGCACCACCATCGTCGCCACGATGAACGCGACGACACCGATGGGCACGTTCAAGAAGAAGATGCTCTGCCATCCGAGCGTGTCGACCAGGCCGCCGCCGATGATGGGACCGGCCGCGAGGGCTATGCCCGACACGCCCGCCCATATGCCGATGGCCTGGGCCCGTTCCCGCGGATCGGGAAAGGTGTTCGTGAGGATGGACAGCGTCCCCGGCATGAGAGCGGCTGCCCCGAGACCCTGCAGGGCGCGCGCCGCGATCAGCATGCTGAGGGTCGTGGACAGCCCCGCGAGCAGCGATCCCCCCGTGAAGACGACGAGGCCGATCAAGAACAGACGCTTTCGCCCGTAGATGTCGCCGAGGGTGCCGCCGGAGAGCATGAAGCTGGCGAAGACCAGCGTGTACGCGTCGATGATCCACTGCAGGCCGCTCACGCCCGAGTTGAAATGAAGCTGGATCTGGGGAAGCGCGACGTTGATGACGGTGTTGTCCAACATCGCCATGAACAATGCGAAAGCCATCGCCCACAGCGTGAGCAACTTGACACGTCGGTCTTCTTTGAACATGGGGATCTCCTCCTGCCTGGAGGGAGATTGTACCCTTCCTAGAGGTGGAGCCTTCGGCGCCCGAGCTTTGCTCCGCGGCTCTGGTCCATCGCCTCCAGCAGCCCCTTCGCGATCGCCTCGGGTTGGGGAGGGCACCCCGGGATGAAGACGTCGACGGGCAGCAGGGTCTCCACCGGCCCGGCGAGCTCTGTCTCGTCTCCGAGAAAGGTCAGGCCCAAGGCGCAGTCGCCCAGCGCGATCACCCATCGCGGCTCGGGCATGGATTCGTACGCGGTCCGCAGGGGCGAAGCCATGCGCGTTGTGACCGTCCCGCTCACGAGCAACGCGTCGGCGTGGCGGGGAGAGGCGGCGACGCTCAGGCCGAAGCGGCCGGCGTCGTAGTGGGGTCCGAAGCAGGCTCCCAGCTCGTGCTCGCACCCGTTGCACGAGCCCGCGTCGACGTGGCGCACGGCCAGCGACCCGCTACGCCCGGGCGGTCGCAGGCCGATCTGACGGCGGAGTCTCTGTAGCTCGCGGAGCAGGACGAACATGGCGGCCTCTACCGGTCCGAACAGGAGTAGCAGAGCTCGAAGCTCTTGTTGATCAGCGGAAAGTCGGGCAGGAGGTTGCCTGCGGCGGCGTGGGCCAGTGAAGGCCAGTTGGCGTACGACCCCGTGCGGAGGTGCATGCGGGTGAGGAGTCCCTCAGCGGCCTCCAGGACGCAGACGGTCTCTCCTCGCGGGCTCTCGACCACGCCGATGCCGGCACGACCGGGTGCGATCTCCAAGGCCGCCTCCGCCGACGGCTCCGCGAGCGGCACCGCGGGCCGGGCCAGCAGCTCGTGCAGGAGGGCGACCGTCGCGTCGACCTCGAGTGCGCGGAGGTTGACCCGGGCGGCGACGTCGCCGTCGGAGTGGCGTAAGGAGGCCGGTTCGAAACCGGGGTATTCCAGCCCGGGCGCGTCCGAGCGCGCGTCTCGGCGCAGCCCCGAGGCTCGCGCGGCGGGTCCCACCGTGCCGAGGCGGAGGGCGTCGTCGAGGGAAAGACGGCCGACACCGAGGAACCGATCCTGGACGGAGGCATTGAAGAGCACCTCGCGCCAGGCACGGCGCGCGTCTTCGGCTATGGTCTCGACCTCCGCGCGGGCCTCCGCCGCGGCGGCCCTGTCGATGGTCGCCGGGCTCCGGCTGACGGCGATCGTTTCGAACAGGAAGCGATGCCCCGACAGCGCCTGGTTCAACCGGTGCACGCGTTCCTTCAGAGCCGAGAAGGCCATGTTGCCGGGGGCGAAGCCGATCCCCGCACAGGCGGCGCCGATGTCGTTGAGGTGGTTGTAGAGCCTCTCCAGCTCGAGCAGCAGCGTGCGGACCCGCGCCAGCCGCGGGGAGGGGCGGTAGCCTTGCAGGGATTCGACGGCCTGGGCGTAGGCGACGGAGTTGCTGACCGCGCAGGCGGCGCAGGCTCGCTGGGCGAAGGCGATGCCCGTGGAGAGCGGCCGGCCTTCGGCGGCGCGCTCCAGTCCCCGGTGCTTGTAGAAGAGCCGCAGATCGACGTGCAGGATGCTCTCGCCGACCACGCGGAAGCGGAAGTGCCCCGATTCGATGACGCCCGCATGGATCGGCCCGACCGCGACCTGGTAGGGGTCGTGCCCGTGCACGGGCACGACCCACTCCGAGAGGTCGTCCGGGTGGGCGAGGAGTGCGCGCAGAGGTCTGTGTCCCTCGAAGTCCACACCGTATGCGTCGTGGGCCTCGCGCTCGTCCCAGCCGGCGGCGGGTATCACGGGGACGATGGACTCCGCCACTCCCGATTCGGTGGTGCACGAGATGAGAGTCGGGCCCTGGGGGCCGTCGAATGCGGCCCGCACCGCCACGTCCTCGTTCTCGCGCACGGCGTAGAGAGCAAGGAAACGGCCGCCTTCATCCACGAGTCCCTCGCAGGTGGAGCGCCACTGGTCGGCCGGTACCAGCTGGATGGCGGACCCGGGGACACTCACGGGGAGACCTCGAGGAGCTTCTGCACAAGGTCCGAACCGGGCAGGTATAGGGCCGCGACCGCCAGGGCCAGCAGCAGCGCCGTCGCGCCTGCGGTCAACACGCCGATGGCCGACGCCGGCCGTGGTGGGTACATGCGCTTGGCCCCCTGCGTGGAGAGGAGGTCCTGCACCAACACGTGGGCCAGCCCGAGGAAGCCGAGCGCGAGCAAGAGCGCAGCCACGGCGGCCGGCCAGGCGTGGCCCGAGACGAACCCTCCCATGAGGATCAGCACCTCGCTGAAGAAGAGAGGCGAGGGCGGCAGTCCGCTCAACGAAGCGAGGCTCAGGCTCATGCCCGCGGCAAGCGTGCGATCCTGGCGCAGGAGGCCGCGCACGGGCCGGATCCTGGCCGAGGGGCGCAGCTCGAAAAGCGGCGTGGCGGCGTAGAAGCCCAGCGACTTGGCCACGGCGTGCCCGCTGAGATGGATCAGCACCCCGGCGAGCGCGAGCGGGCCACCGAACCCGATCCCCAAGGCCAGCACCCCCATGTGTTCCAGGCTCGAGTACGCGAGCAACCGCTTCCACGCCAGCGGGCGCCAGAGGAACGGCACGGCCACAGCCAGCGACGCCAACCCGAAGCCCAGGAAGACACCGCGCGCCGTCGATGCTCCCACCGCCGGGAGGAGCGCCCTCTGCGCGCGCCAGGCCACGAGCATGACCGCCGGCAACAAGGCCGCCGAGAGCAAAGCGGAGACCGGGGGCGGCGCTTCGCTGTGCGCGTCGGGCAGCCAGTTGTGCACCGGAGCCCAGCCGACCTTGGTGGCCAGACCGGCGAGAAGCAGCAGGAAGCCGGTGAGCGCTCCTGCCGGAGACATGTCGCCCGCGTGCGAGGCGAGCACAGTCCAGGAGAGGCGCGCGACGCCCCTGGCCGAATCGGGTGACGCGGCGTACAGCACCACGAGGCCCAGTAGGGCGACCGTCAGACCTGCCGTGGTGATGACCAGGTACTTCCAGCCCGCTTCCAAGGCGCTCCGCCTGCCGCTGTAAGCCACGAGCAGAGCCGAGACGCCCGTCGTGACCTCGATGAGCACCCAGGCCACGGCCAGGTTGGCGGCGAGGGGGATCGCGAGCAGGGCCGCCCAGAACAGGTAGAGGCTGAGGTAGTACATGCGCCGAGCCCGTTCGGCCCGGAAGAAGCTGCCGTGGCTGGTGCGCAGGTAGGCGGGAGACACGAGACCGCTGCACATGCCCACCAGCCCGATGACCGCGAGGAACGGCGCGCCGAGCGCGTCGAGGCCGAACCAGGAGCCGGCCTGGGGGGCATACCCCGCCCACACCGCCAGGGCGCTGGCGACGAGGGCGAGGCCGCCGGCGATCGCCGCGAGCACTCGGTTCAGGACGTCCTGTCTGGCTGCGGACGCAGGCAGCAGCAGGAGGAGCCCGCCCAGCACGGGTAGACCGATCACCGCGAGAGCGAGCACGTCGCGCCAGCCGCTCATGGCGAAGGCTCCTCGGCGGGAACGGGTCTGGGAGGCTGCTGAAGATCGAAGCCTTGGCCCCCAGAACGCACTGGTGCGTCGTCACGCAGACTGCGCAAGAGAGCGGTATCCCCCGACCCGAACTCCCCGAAGATCCGCTCGTGGAACACGGTCGCCACCGAGACCACGACGACGAGGTCGAAGGCGACCCCGACCTCGATCAGCAGCGGCAGACCGCCGGCCACCGACATCGCCGCGAGGGCGATGCCGTTCTCGGCCACCAGCAGCCCGAGCAGGTGGAACACGGTGGAACGGCGGACCACGACGATGGCGATGCCCATCGCCACCAGCCCGATGCTCGCCTGCTCGGCGGCCCGCGACTCGAGGCCGAGTGGAGGAGCCAGGGCGGCGACCACCAGCACCAAAGCCAGCACGGCGCTCACGCGCGCCAGGGGCGTCGCGCGTGAGCGCAGGGGCCGAGGCTCGCGTGTCCGGCGGACGCTCAGGGCCAGCAGGACGCAGAGGGGCAGGGCGCGGACGAGAAGGGCGAAGCTGGCGACCAGAAAGGCGGTCGAACGCCCCGGGCTCACGCTGAGCGCCGCGAACCCAAGGGCCAGGGCTTGAGCCGCGACCAGCCCGATGGCCACGGACCGCCGCCGCGTGCCGGCCACCAGCAGCCCCAAGGCGACGAGACCCCACATGAACGCGCCCGTGAGCGTCTCGCCCTCGCTCACA
>JAJZQZ010000222.1 GCA_021802965.1 Actinomycetes bacterium | reverse complement strand
CGAGCCGCCCGCCCCCTCTGGAGCCGGCCGATTCACGCTCGAAGAGGTCCGGAGCGCGCAGAGGATCTTCAACGAGTCGCCCTTCACCGACAAGATGCGGAGCGTCAGGCGCAGCCTTGGGCGCCCCGCGGTCGGCCTGGTCAAGGTAGCGGGTCCGGGCAGCCGGTGCCTTCTGACGGTGGCGTGGGAGATCGTCTGGTATCAATACCTTCTCGATCTCTCCGAGCCCCCCCTCTCCGAGGAGCGGGCCTCCCCGTTCGCCGAAGGCATGGAGCTGACCGAGTTGGCCGACCACTTCAAACGGACGAACGCCAACCTGGACGACGACGGCCGGCTCGACGCCTCCGAACTCGAAGTGTCGCTGCTGCACGACGAAGACGAGCTGTTGACCCACTTCTCCCCGGAGCAGGAAGCGGCCCTCGACGATGCGACCGAGGAGATCTGGGACAAACACTCCATGCCCGAGTTCAGGTGGGACGACTGAGGCGCCCACGCACGCATCTTGACCACGGGGGTGGTGGTTGGACCAGGCGCGCGAGTCTGGTAGAGTCCCGTTAGGTCTTCAAACTATGGACGGTCCTGCCAGGTGCGCTCCAGTGTATGACGTCGAGCCTCAAATCCTAAGGTTGAGTAAAGCCCTCGGCGAGGACACGCGGTTCGCCATCTTTCAGCACATCGCGGCGGCGGAAGAACCACAGACCGTCCGCGACCTGGTCTCCACTTTCGGGATGCACCACAGTGCGATCCGTATCCACCTGGGCAAGCTCGAGGAAGCCGGGCTCATCGTCTCCCAGAAGAAGCACACGCCCGGCGCCGTGGGCCGGCCCCAGCTTGCCTTCGTGCCCAACCCGGCCGCCACCGAGATTACGCTTCCTCCTCGTAACTACCAACTGCTGGCCCGGCTGGCCCTCGACTATGCGGCGGCGGGCCATGGGATGAACGGCTCCCCCGAGGACTTCGGGGTCTCGTGGGGACGCGCCCACGTGCGCGACCTGCGCCGGCCCTCCGACGGGCCCCTGCCGCTCGACGAGGCGCTAAAGACGCTCACCGAGCTTCTCCAGCAGATGCGAAGCACCCCGTCGATTGTCAGCTCCAATGGAGACGGGCACGTCCTCACCGACCGCAACTGCCTCTTCGGAGGACTGTCGGCAAGCTATGAGCCGACCGTCTGCGTGCTCCATCAAGCGGTGATGCGCGGCATGCTCGACGAGCTGTCGATCCAGCCGTTCGAGTGGGAGCCAAGGGAGCGCATCGCCGCCGGCGACGAGCAATGCTGTGTCCACATCCGGCCCGTGGACGGAGCCTAGCCGGCTTCTCCCTGTCAGGTCGCCACCAGGATGGGCCGGTGGCACCGGAGGCAGCGGACAGATTCCCGGAAGCACTGAGGGTCACTGTATCCCAGCTCAGTGGCGGCGAAGTCGAGCCTGCGAATCTCCGGCGCCAGCATCGGCATCGGCTCCCTCAGCCCCAGGTCACGGTCGGATTCCAGAGGGTACCGACTGTTCTGCGCGTCGAGCACGATGGCAAGACGCCGAGTGAGATCCTCGATGTCCTCCGAGACCGGCTCGCCACACAGGTACCTGTCGATGTACTTGGCGACCGTCTTGCCCGCGGAGATCGCCTCGATGATCGAAGCGCCGCCGCTGACCGCGTCGCCCCCCACGAAGACACCCGGCTTGGTGGTCATGAAGGTGCGCGGGTCGATCTCCAGATAGCCCCACTTGTTCGACGTGATCTCAGGGTCCGCCGCGAACGGCGCAAAATCGGGTTGCTGTCCCACGGCTGCGATGATGGTATCAGCCTCCAGAACCGTAGGATCGCACTCCACGGGCACCGGCGAGCGGCGGCCGCTCTCGTCCGGGGGGCCCAGCTCCATCTGCTGGCAGGTCAGCCCGACGACACAGGTCTCTCCCTCGCAAGCCACAGGAGCCAAGAGGAAGTGGAACTCCACGCCTTCTTCCTCGGCTTCATCGACTTCCCAAGGGTTCGCCGGCATCTGCTCGCGCGCCCGCCGATAGACCACGGTCACCTTCTCCGCGCCCAAGCGCAAGGCAGTACGGGCCGCGTCCATGGCGGAGTTGCCGCCCCCCACAACCAGCACCCTGCTCCCGAGAGTCACCTGCTCGCCGAGCGCCACCCGGCGCAGGAAGTCGATCGCGTCCATGGAGCCGGGCAGGTCTTCTCCCGGGATGCGCAGCTTCTTGCCGGAGTGGGCCCCGATAGCGATGAAGGTGGCCTCGAACCCCATCTTCTCGAGGTCGGCGAAGGCAAGATTGCGACCGAGCGCCTGTTCGTAGCGGATCTCGACCCCGACGGACTCGATGAAGGCCACTTCGCGCCGCACCACTTCCTTGGGGAGCCGGTACTCGGGGATGCCCACCCAGAGCATCCCCCCCGGGACGGGGAGAGCTTCGAAGATGACCGGCCGATGGTGGCGACGCGCCAGGAAATATGCCGCCGACAACCCAGCGGGACCGGCCCCGATGATCGCCACGCGCCGACCGCTGCCCTCCGCCCTCCCCACGAACACCTGCTCGGGCTGCCGGACTCGGACCGAACCGGGGCCCATCAGCCGTGAGGGAGGCTCGAGGGTGGCCGCAGTATCGATGTCTTTCCGGCCGATCCCGGTCGCATCCCAAGGACCACTCGCAGCCTCGGCCCTCTCGTGGGGGCCGCTGGCGTTCACCGGACGCACGAGGCCCAAGGCCTGGTCGGCCGACCAGCGCTTCACGAAGTTGATGGCGATGGGCTGTCCGGTCTGGATCAGCGTGCAGTTGGACTCGCACGGATGGTGGCAGGTGCGGCCGATGATGGCCGGGATGGGGTTGTCCCGCCTCACCGTCTGCGTGCAGACATACGGCTGCTCTTCGCGGGCCTGAAATATGTAGCTGGGGCAGTCCACGGTGGAGGGACACGTGGATCGACACGGCGCCGTCACCCAGCCGAACGTCTGCTCCTCCGGGCAGGTCAACCCGGCGACGTGAGCCGCGAAATGCTCGGCCCCGACGTCCATCAGCCCTTGGATGGGTGGACGTATGGTATTCGCGATGCCGCACCAGGCCGCCTCGTCGATCTCGTCGGCGAGCCTGCGCAGCTCGATCAAGTCGGCCTCAGTGCCCGTGCCGGCAGCAACCCGGCGCATGATGGCCCGCATCACTTGGGTGCCGATGCGGCAAGGAGTGCAGCGGCCGCAACTCTCGCTCTGCACCAGGTCGAGGTAGGACAGCGCGAGCGAGACGAAGCACACGTCAGCGTGGGCGACGACACCCCGCCACGAGACCACCGCCCGGACAGACGAGAAGTCGCCTTTCGAGAAGCGCTCGACCGCCTGCTCCCCGGGAGCTTCACCGTAACGACTGGTCAACGACGAGACAAGTTCCGCCATGCCCTCTCCTGGTCGCGGCCGCCTGGCCGGCTTCGCTTCAGCGCTCGATTCTAGCAGGCTGCTGAGGAGTGACGCTTTGCCACCGGGGCGCGATGGCAGCGGGCGAGACAACGACGCAGGAACCGCCGTATCGCGCCTGCCAGTGCGTCTTGGTGGACCAAGGCTTCGATCTTCAGCAGGCTCCCAGAGGAACTCATCCTTCCGCGCCAGACGGTGGCCTGCCGCCCACACTCCCGTCCAGCATAGGCAGTCCCAGCTCCTCGAACACCATTCCCGCCATCGCGAGCCGGTACTCGTAGCGGCCCCACCCGCTCCGCCGCAAGATGGGCGCCACCTCGTCCCGGAAGCGCCCGAGCCCTACCCACTCGGCGCGCTCGACCTCACGAGTATCGATCGGCCCCAGCGCGCCGCCGACGGGCCGGGCCAGGAACACGTGCGAGGTCCATGGTCGGCTCCTCCCTCCGCTCGAAAAGAGCACGTTCAAGCGCAGGACATAGCGCTGAGGCTCTACCGTCAACCCGGTTTCTTCCCACACTTCGCGCCTCACGCCGTCCGCCAGAGTCTCGCCTTCGTCCAGGCCTCCGCCCGGGGCCCAGAACGCGCCCTCGGGATCCGACGGCTTGTGCACCAGAGCCAGGGCGCCCTCGGACAGCACGAACACCGTGACGTCGTGGAACCGGCGCTCTCCGCAGACCCGGTCGATGAGGTCCATCTCCCAGCCGGCGATCTCTTGGCTCAGTGAGGCTCCCCGGGGCAGACCGTAGAGCTCTTCGGCGGCGCGCAGGAGCGGTGGGGCAAGATCCAACTAGCGGGACCGCCGCGGCCAGGCAGCGATCCCCGCGGCCACAGCGAGCAGCCCGACGAGTACCGCCAGAAATGTCCCTATGAAGCGGAGATTCCCCGAACGAAAGATGGGGTTGTCGGGATGGAAGGCGGCCGGCGTCACGGCCAGCAGCACCGCCATGATCACAAAGGCGACCACCGCGACGATGACGGCCACCCGCGTGCGTCCGGAGAACAACGCGATCGCCCAGCCCAACAGGAAGACGGAGACCACCTCGGCCGTCATCAACAGCTTGGGCTCGTTCCAGAGGACGCCCCCCCACGTCATCCGCATGACGGGAAAGCTCATCGAGAGCGAGAGCACCCAGCACAAGGTCGCGAGCGAGTATAGGCGCCACACCAGGCGAGTGTCGCGTCGCGAAACCAGGCTGCCGATGCCGACCAGGCCGGAGATCGCGGCCAGGATGATGCCCGTCCACGTCACGGCGCCATGAAAGAACACCGCCCGAATATTCCCGCCGAGAGTGGCGTCAGGAGGGATCAGTACCAGAGCCAGGGCTGTGAGCGCGGCTCCACCCGCCACGAGAAGACGCGGCCACCGCCTTGGCGCGACATCCCAACCCGTGAGGGCTTCGGTCGGCGCTTCCACGGTCATCACACCTTCTTCGAACGAGTCGGCCATGAAGGCAGGCTACCCCGTACCCAGGAAACCGACAAGGGCGACCCGGACACGAGAGGGCACGGGATTGCGTCCCTCCGGGTACAATCAGTCCTGACGGCCACGCACATCTCGGGGAGAGGAGTCCTGTGCCGGAGCAGCTCTGGGCGCCCTGGCGCATGCGCTACATCAAGGAAGACAAGCCCGAAGGGTGCATCTTCTGCGACAAAGCAGGCGACGGCGACGATCGAACCAACCACGTGGTGTGGCGCGGAAAGACGGCCTTCGTGCTACTCAACACCTACCCCTACAACAACGGCCACCTCATGGTCGCCCCGTACGCCCACATCGGCGACCTGGACGAGCTCCCGCTCGAGACCCTGACCGAGATCATGGCCCTGTGCCAGGACGCCATCAAGGCATTGAAGAAGGATTTCAACCCCGACGGGATCAATCTGGGCCTGAACCTGGGAGCGGCCGCCGGAGCAGGCGTGAAGGACCATCTGCACGTGCACGTCGTCCCGCGGTGGACGGGCGACACGAACTTCATGCCTGTCCTCGCCGACGTGCGCGTGATCCCGCAGTCACTCGACCACGCCCATCTCCTGCTCAGCAGGGCCTTCGCCGAGATCAAGGGAGGCGAAGCCTAGGATCTCCGTCCGCCGGCCA
>JAJZQZ010000014.1 GCA_021802965.1 Actinomycetes bacterium | reverse complement strand
CCGAGAGCCGTGCCTTGTGTACGAGATATTGTGTGACATCTCCCTAAGCAGCCCGGCTGTGTCGACCGTCACTCCGGTCACCTGGCCGCCCCCGTTCTCCCTGATTGAATGGCTTCTCGCCCACGTGGTTGCGGGCAGCATCCTCATGGTGAATCTGCTGCTGATCTACCTCTCGCACCGGCCGAGCGACGTTCCTTGGTTCTGGTGGTGCCTCGGAGTATGGCTCATGGCGTTGATTTGTCACGGGCTCGTAGTCAGCGGAGTTCGATATCTTCGGCCCACGTCCCCGTCGCCTTCAAGCCGACGGTGATCTGCCTGCATTTCCCACCAAGGAACGCTGGCGACGTGGATGCCCCGGGGCCCGAACGGCAACTCCCGGTTGGTGCCTCGTGCCTTCAGCGAACGGAAGGATCTTCAATGCTCGTGTACTTCCTCCGTCACGGTCTGGCTGGCGACAAGCACTGGGAGGGTAATGACGAGGAACGACCTCTGACCGCGGAGGGGACGCAACGGATGGCGCGAGAGGCGGTTGGTATCGAAGCGCTAGGGCTGCAGCTGGACGCCATCATCACGAGCCCCTTGACCCGAGCCGCGCAGACGGCGCAGATCGTGGCCGAGCACCTCCAGTTCGGCTATCGCGTTGTCGAGGACGAACGCTTGGCTCCCGGCTTCGACCGGGAGCGCTTCTCGGCTCTGCTCGCCGAACACGATGGGGCCGCGGGCGTCATGCTCGTGGGGCACGAGACCGACTTGAGCAAGGTGATCTGCCAGCTGATCGGGGGCGGCCGGGTGGAGCTGAAGAAGGGGGCGCTGGCCGCCGTGGACTATGACGAGAAACAGGGGACCGGCCTGCTGCTGTGGCTCGCGTCGCCTCGTCTACTGGGTGCCTGAGATGGAACAGGAAGCCAAGTTCATCGTGCCCGACGTCACCACCTTTGTCTGCCTCGCGCGGGGGGTCGGCAGAAGAGCGCATTAGACGATCCCTCAGCGGAGTTGTCACCCGGAGGCAACGCACACGATAATTTGCCCCCTAGTATAGTTATGATGATGGGACGACGTGTTCGACAAAGCCGCATTCGAAGGCGCGGCGAAACCGTGGGCCCCACGGTTGGTTTGCTCGCGCTCCCTGTGGCTGACAGAGACGCTACATTGAAAGAGATCCGCTTCCAAACCGCACTTTCGAGGCAGGGGCTAGGGGCCTCGCCCGACACGCTCACGGCCAGGGGCTTCGCCAGTCGCGTGAACACGCTCGTGGAAGACTGGTCCTGGAAGGAAACCACCCCGGTGAGCGCTACACGCTTGGTGATTCAAGGCCGGCAACCGGCCCTGAACAACTGTGGCACCCGGTGCGGGTCATGACGTTGGGGGCGCTGGCAATGAGGCCGCGGAAGCGCATCGCGCTCATCGCCCACGACCACAGGAAGCTTGATCTGGTCGAGTGGGCTCGGTTCAATCGCGAGGTCTTGTCCGGCCACGAACTGTGCGCCACGGGCACGACCGGCGGGATCCTCGCCGAGGAACTCACGCTCGATGTCCATCGTTTCCGCAGCGGCCCCCTGGGCGGCGATCAGCAGATCGGAGCCAAGATAGCCGAGGGTGAGATCGACCTTCTCATCTTTTTCTGGGACCCTTTGGAACCCCAGCCTCACGACGTGGACGTGAAGGCTCTTCTGCGTATTGCCGTGGTCTACAACATTCCCGTCGCCTGCAACCGCTCGTCGGCTGATTTCCTCATCTCATCCCCGCTCCTCCAAGAGGAGTATCAGGCTTCGGTGGCAGCTGTGGCAGATTGACGGCCGCCGGCAGCTCGCTTTCCGCGCGTCGATCGAACCCCGACGAGCCATCGAACGGGTGCGCGGCTCAGCTTTCGATGGCTGCCGATGAGACCCCGCGCCGCGATGATCGTCTGCACGGTGACCGCTCCTTCGCCCTTCGTGATGATGGTGGTCTGTCCACCGCTCAAACCTCAGCGCGGCAACCGGTTCAGCCGAGCCGCATGCCACGAGGCGTCGAGTCCCCTGACGACACCCAGCCAGAGCGCGAATGGCACTGCTCCGATGGCCAGCTGGGCGGTCATCACGGCCCGGGTCCGAGTCCAGACCGACTTGAAGCCCTCACCCCCGGGGAAGCTTCGCTCGGTGTACCCACTAATCCACTCGGCCAGCAAAGATGCATACGAGACTAGGGAGGCCTTGGGTCGCGATCTCGCGAGACTGCCGACGCCGATGCCTCGGAGTCGTTGACCTACGGTCGCCCGGAGACCGAAGGTGGCCCCGATGACGCGCGCCGTGTCCCGCGTCGGTGCGGCCGGCGAACAGAGTATCTCGTCGATGGGAGTGCGCGCGAAGTACCGGGCCGTGCGCATTGCGTCGAGAGCGCCCTCCTCCGTCAGCCAGGAACTGCGCCTCCAGTCGGGGGCCCTTCGGTCGAAGTCGATGGAGCTGAGCCCGTGCCTGACCAAGAAGACCCGGTTCATGGCGACCGACGCTCTCTAGATCTCATGGTGGCTCCTCATGGCAGGGTTGGCGCGCGATCCCAGCGTAGGCGTCCCCCGTCGGCCCAGAGTTACCATCGAGGTGTCATTCTGTTACAAAGTTGCGAATCTGGACCTCTCTAGGTCTCCTGGAGCTTGTATGACCGGTCAGGTCGCTTGGCCGTCTTCCGGCGCGGGGCCTAGCGGCAGGGTGACCGTGAAGGAAGACCCGACGCCCAGCGCGCTCTGCAGCTCCACTCTGCCTTGGTGACTTTCTGCGACGTGCTTGACGATGCTCAGACCTAGTCCGGTGCCTCCAGTGTCCCGCGAGCGGGCTTTGTCGACCCGGTAGAAGCGCTCGAAGATCCGCCCCTGCTCGTCCCTGGGAATGCCAAAGCCGTCGTCACGAATCGTGACCACGGCCTCGCCCTCGCGTCCTTCGACCGAAACCCAGACGTGCCCGCCCGTGTGGTTGTAACGGACGGCGTTGTCGATGAGGTTGCGCAGCATCGTGGCCAACTGGGTCGCGTTGCCGCTAATCCTGACCGGTTCACCCGGCTCGACGGACAGGGTCCTCTCGGATGCGACCGCCTGAGCTTCGAGCTCTTCCGCCACATCGCGCGCCAGGGCCTGCAGCTCGACCTCGCCCACCTCCCACGGCTTCTGCCGTGGCTCTTCCAGTTGAGAGAGCACGAGCAGGTCGTTCACCAGGTCAGTCAGCCGGCCGACTTCGGTCGCCAGGCGCTCGGCGAACCGGATCGCCTGATGGGGATCATCTTCGATCACCTGCCGGATCGTGGTCGCCAGCAGCGCGAGACCGGCAAGGGGCGTCTTGAGATCGTGGGAGACGTTCGCAACGAAATCGCGGCGGACCACCTCTGCCCGGCGCCGGGCCGTCTCGTCGCGGAAGACCAGCAGCACCGGCGCATTCGCCTTGGGCCGTTCTGCCTGCGTCTCAGTGGGGCGCGTGGCCCCACCGTGCAGTGGAACGGCCTGCACAAGGATCTGACGGCCGTCGGGCAGCTCGATCTGGTCGGCGACCGCCTGTCCTGCTTCGCGTGCGCGCTGAGTGGCTCCGGCGACTGGGAAGGCCCGGGCGGTGACCAAAAGCGGGAGTCCATCGAGTGAACCTTCGGCCACACCGATGATGGTCGTCGCTGCGGCGTTCGCTCTCACCACGGTACCCGTGGGATCAAGGACCAGCACTCCGTCAGTCATGGCAGTGAGTATCTCCGCGGAGCGCTCCTCTTCGGCGGCGAGACTTGCGACCCGTGCCTCGAGCTCGCGCGCCATGTTGTTCAGGGCCGCGCCGAGCTGCCCGAGCTCGTCGGGCCGAAGCACTCCGACGCGGTACGAGAGGTCGCCCCCCGCCACCTGGACGGCCATCGTGTGCAGGTGCTCTATGGGGTTCGTGAACGAGCGATAGAGGAGATAGCCGATAAGCAGGGCCGGCGCCAGGACCGCGAGCCCCACGAGCGCAAGCAGCCAGAGAGTGTGTCGCAGTGGTGGGTCGATCTTCGACGCGGGCACCGCTACGCGTACCACTCCTCCCTTCCAGGGCAGCGCCCCGTCCCCGGCCGGCACGGCGGCATATATCATCTCCTCGCCGAGGGTGGCCGAGACCCGGCGGTCGCGACCCATGCCCCCGGCGAGCGCCGTCGCGACCTCTGGGCGGGTCTTCTGGTTGGCCATAGTGGCCTCGTCGTTCTCGGAGTCCGCGAGCACCGAGCCGTCATCGGAGATGATCGTCACATGGATGCCGGTCGCCGCGTAGATGTCTCGCACGAACGAGTCGAGCGCCTGCGGGTCTTCAAGTGCCGCTGAACCGTCCGCCTGGTGCGCGTTGATGGCGACGGCTTGCGACAGCGCCTGATTCGCGAGGTCCGCTTCCAGACCCTCCAAGAGCGCACCCCGCTGCGCATAAACTGAGACCAGTGCGAGAACGACGATCACGATCAGGCTGACGGCGAGGAAAGACCCCAGGACTCGTCGACGGATGCGCACGTCCCACTACCCGCCGTGGAAAGTGTAGTCGCGGCGCAGGTCTTCGGGTGCGAGCCTGTACTTCACGCCGGGAACGGTCTCGACGCCCACCGTGGCGTGTCGTCTGATACGAGCAGTATCTTGGTGCCTTGGTCCGCGGCCGCTCCTCCGTCCACATTGTTTACGGCATGGTCACTTAATGGTAACACCGCCCTTCAGAGGAATTGCTAGCCTCGTCGCACACACGAACAGTGAGTGAAAGGCAGGCTGGAGTATGCGAAACAGAAACGGGAGTCGTGCGCTCAAGACACTACTCGTCGCCGGGCTGGTCATGGGACTGCTCGGGATGGTCGTGACGGGATGCGGAGGCTCCACGACCACCACGACGGCGCCCCCCGCGACGGAAGCGGCCTCACCCGCAACCACGAGCGCGCCTAGCACTACAGAGACGACTGCCGCGCCCCTCTCGGCGAGTTTGACCGGCGCAGGCGCGACGTTCCCCGGCCCTCTCTATACCGAGTGGATCGGTGCGTTCCAGAAGGATAACCCCGGCGTTACGATCAACTACCAGGCGATCGGCTCGGGCGGCGGCATCCAGCAGTTCTCGCAGGGTACCGTCGATTTCGGCGCGTCCGACGCGCCCATGAAGGACGAGGAGATCACGGCCGCCGAGGCCAAGTCGGGGGCAAAGGCGCTCCATATCCCCACGGTCTTTGGCGCAGTCACCGTGACCTACAATGTCGCCGGACTCGACTCGCTGAAGCTGGACAACGACACCCTTGCCGGCATCTTCCTCGGTGATATCAAGACCTGGAACGATGCCAAGATCGTGGCCCTCAACCCGGGCGCCAAGCTACCCGGTGACCCGATTCAGGTGGTCCACCGTTCGGATTCCTCGGGCACGACCGATATCTTCACGAGCTATCTGACCGAGGTCTCCCCCACATGGAAGGAAAAGGTGGGTAAAGGCAAGGAAGTCAAGTGGCCCGTAGGAGTGGGCGGTCAGGGCAACAAGGGAGTGGCCGCAGTGGTCCAGCAACAACCGGGCAGCGTCGGCTACGTGGAGCTGACCTACGCCACCGAGTCGAAGCTCCCCGTTGCCGAGCTGAAGAACAAGGCCGGCACCTTCGTCAAGCCAACCCTAGAATCCACGAGCGCGGCCGCCAAGGGCGCATCGTTCCCCGCCGACCTCCGGTTCAGCGTGGCGAACAGCGACCAGCCCGAGGCGTATCCGATCGTCGGCGCCACCTGGATCCTCGCCTGGGACAAGATGCAGGATCCGGCGAAGGCGCAGGCGCTCAAAGCCTGGCTGACATGGAGCCTCAACAACGGCACCGACATTGCCACGCAACTCGGGTATGCGCCCCTGCCCGACGACCTGAAGGCGCTCGCGCTGGCCAAGGTCGATGCGATCCAGTGAGCCCCCCTCTCTAGGTCGGCCCACCCTTCCGGGCCACCTGCAACGGACTCAGGGGGTCGGCCGTCAGGCCGACCCCCTGTTCCGTGGCTTGACGATGCTTGCGGGCTTGCTGGTCCTCTTGTTCCTCGCGGGGATGGTCTTCTCCACTACACGCACAGCCCTGCCGATCTTCCGCGAAGCAGGGCTTTCGTTCTTTACCAGCACCGACTGGCAGCCGACGGCCGGGCATTACGGCGCTCTCGCGTTCATCTACGGGACCGTGGTGACCTCGGCGATCGCCCTGGTGGTCGGGGTCCCTTTGAGCCTGGGCGTGGCTCTTTTCCTGACGGAGATCTCGCCGAGACGCATCCGGGGCCCCCTCACCTATCTGGTGGATCTCCTCGCCATGGTACCCAGCGTGGTCTACGGTCTGTGGGGGATCCTATTCCTACTGCCACACTTTCTGCAGCCGGTGGCCGTGTTCCTCAACCGGTACCTGGGATTCATTCCTTTCTTCAGGGGCCCCGTGTCGGGCCTTTCCTACTTCGGCGCCGGGATCGTGCTGGCCGTCATGATCATCCCGATCGTAAGCTCGCTCAGCCGTGAGGTGTTTTCCGCCGTGCCTGTGGAGGATCGCCATGCTGCCTATGCACTTGGTGCCACCCGGTGGGAGATGATCCGCGGTGCGGTGCTCTCGCGCGGACGCGCGGGAGTGGTTGGCGCCGTGATGTTGGGCATGGGGCGGGCGTTCGGGGAGACGATCGCCGTGGCGCTCCTGATCGGGTCCCGGCCGGAGGTCAGTGTCTCCTTCCTGCAGCCGGGCTACTCGATGGCCGCGGTCATCGCCAACACGTTCCAGGAGGCGAACGGGTCGGGCATCGCCGCGCTCGTGGCCATCGGTGTCGTACTCTTCGTGATCACCATCATCGTCAACATGGTCGCTCGAGCCCTCGTATGGAGGTTCGTGCGGTGAGGAGACTCGTTCCATGAACGGCATCGACGCCGCGATCCCAGTCGCGGGGGAGAGCACTCTCAACCGGTGGACCGACGAGCGGGTCGCCTCCGGGCGCCGCTGGCGCAATCGGCTTATGGCCGGCTTCATGGGGGCCGCCCTTGCTGTGAGCGTGTCGGTGGTGGGCCTGATCCTTCTCTACGTCGTGAAGGCCGGTCTGGGGGCCATGAGCTGGGAGTTTCTCACTCAGCCCCCGCCCTACAGCTACCGTCTAGAGGGAGGGGGGTTCGTCAACGGGCTCATCGGGACCGCAATCATGCTGGTCTTCGCAACGGTGGTCTCCGCCCCGATGGGGGTGATGGCCGCGGTCTATTTGGCGGAGTATGGTGGCAAGGGCACGTTGGCGAAGCTCATCCGCTTCTTCTCTGACGTCATGACTGGGGTTCCCTCTGTGTTCGTCGGGCTTTTCGTTTACACGGCCCTCGTTACCAGCTTCGGCTTCGGGGCCAGCATGGGGGCCATCGCCCTGACTATCATTATGCTGCCCATCATCATCCGGTCGTCGGAGGAGATGCTGCGGCTCGTCCCGCGCGATCTCAAGGACGCGAGTCACGCCCTGGGGGCCTCCAAGTCGCAGACGATCGTCCGTGTCGTTCTTCCGTCTGCTGCCCCCGGCATCAGCACAGGTGTGATGCTCGCGGTTGCGCGGGCGGCGGGGGAGACGGCTCCCCTCATCTTGACCATTCTTGGGGCGCAGGCGATTGTCACGAAGCTCTGGGATGAAGCTATCGCCGCGCTGCCGTTGCAGATATTCGACGGCGCTCGCAATCCGTTCGCGGCGGGGGTGGAACGCGCGTGGGCGGGTGCACTGGAACTGGTCGTCATTGTGCTGGCCTTCACCCTGCTGGCTCGTCTTCTCGCCTCGCGAAGCAGAATCTGATATGGAGGAATCTGCGATGGTCGCCGCTGGCTCCGCCGTTGCCGACGATGTACTCTTGAAACGTCCGGCTGCTGACCTTTTGGGCGCACGGCCGTTGCCCCCGGGTCTGCATCCGCCCTCGAGTCTGGGAGATCCCAGGATGCCCGAAGTCGAACCGCAGGAAGTGGAGCGCCCAGGACGTTCTGAGCAGGAGATAGTGTTCTCTCTGGCAAACCTGGGTGTAACGTACGGAAAGTCGCTCGCTCTGACGGGCGTGACCATGGACATCTACAAGCACCAGATAACCGCCATTATCGGTCCTTCCGGCTGCGGCAAGAGCACGTTGATCCGGTGCCTCAACCGGATGAACGACCTCATCCCCGGAGCGGCGGTGACGGGTTCCGCCTTCTACCACGGCGAGGATCTGTATGGGCCGAGAGTCGACCCGGTTGTAGTGCGGCGGCACATCGGCATGGTGTTCCAGCGTCCCAATCCCTTCCCGAAGTCGATCTACGACAACGTGGCTTTCGGCCCCCGGATCAACGGCTTCAAAGGCGACCTCGACGAGCTCGTCGAACGGTGCCTGCGGCAGGCCGCGTTGTGGGATGAAGTCAAGAACTCGCTCCGCAAGAGTGCTTTGGCGCTGTCCGGGGGGCAGCAGCAGCGGTTGTGCATCGCCCGGGCGATTGCCGTCGAGCCGGACGTGATCCTCATGGATGAGCCGGCGTCGGCTCTCGATCCGATCTCCACGACAAAGATCGAGGACCTCATGCAAGAGCTCAAAGAGCACTACTCGATCGTCATCGTGACCCACAACATGCAGCAGGCGGCTCGAATGTCCGACAAGACGGCCTTCCTCTACACAGAGGTAGACCAGGGGACATCCGAACGCTGGGGAATCCTGGTAGAGTACGATGCCACGGGCGTGATGTTCACCAAGCCTTGTGACAAGCGCACAGAAGACTACATCTCCGGGCGGTTCGGATAGCGGGGGGAGCGTGCGGGACACGTATCACAAGGAACTGGAGAGGCTCGACCAGGATGTGCTTCGCATGGGCGCTATGGTCGAGGCGGCGGTGGACTCGGCTACCCTCGCCCTGGTGGAAGGCGACATCGACCGTGCCTGCCGAGTCATGGAGGCCGACGACGGGATAGACGCCCTTTTCATCGACATGGAGATACGGGCGCTTGGGATGCTGGCCCAACAACAGCCGGTAGCGAGTGATCTGCGGCTGATTGTGGCCATCCTGCGGGTGCTGACGGACCTGGAGCGGGCGGGGGACCTCGCGCACAACGTCGCCTCGGTGGTCTGCGAGGACCTCGAGATAGTCGTCCTGCGGGAAGTAAGCGCCCCGATGTACGAGCTTGGCCGTGCGGCCAGCCGCCTTTTCGGCAAGGCCCTCGACGCCTGGGCGACCAAGGACGCCGACAAGGCCGCGGAGTTGGAGGAGCTCGACGACGAGATCGACAGGCTCTACCACGACCTGTTGCGGGAACTCTTCCATCTGCGAACCGAGACGTCCTTCGAGGTGGCGATGAACCTGGTGCTGGTCGCGCGCTACTTCGAGCGCATAGCCGACCACGCCGTCAATATGGCTGAGCGGTTGCGCTACTTCGCCACCGGCGATGAGGCGCACCTGGGCTAGCAGGCTGCAGGCGTTTGCCCGGTGTCGCACGACGGGTACTGCACCGTACTCGGGTAAGTCGGGGAAGCTGTGAGGCCGCGGTGCGCGCATTCGTCACGGGAGGCACGGGGTTCGTCGGCGGCGCGGTCGTGCGCCGCCTGCTGGAGGCCGGGCACGAGGTGCGGGCGCTGGTGCGGCCCGGTACCGACACCCGGCAACTCGACGGACTCGACGTGGAGCGCATCCCCGGTGACTTGGGCGACCGCGCGGCTCTGCGCCGGGGGATGGAGGGGGCCGATCGCGTCTTTCACGTGGCTGCGCTCTACAGCTACTGGGGCCATAGCTGGGAAGACTTCGCCCAGGCCAACATAGAGGGGACCCGAAACGTCCTTCTCGCCGCGGACGAGGCGGGCGTCGGGCGGATCGTCCACACCAGCTCGATAGCCACCCTGGGCTTCACGCCTGACGGTTCGCCGGGTGACGAGGAGACGCCGAGCTCACTGGCCGACATGATCGGGCCCTACAAGCGCTCGAAGTTCCTGGCTGAAGAGGTGGCCCGTACCTTCGCCGCTCAGGGGCTCCCCGTGGTCATCGTCAACCCGGGCGCTCCCGTGGGCGTCGGCGACCACAAGCCCACCCGCACGGGCAAGCTGATCGTCGATTTCCTGAACGGACGGATGCCCGCCTACGTGGAGACCGGCCTCAACGTCGCCGACGTCGACGACGTCGCTTTCGGCCATCTTCTGGCCGCCGAGCGCGGACGGCTGGGGCAGCGCTACATCCTGGGGGGCGAGAACCTGACGTTGCACCAGGTGCTCGACCTGCTCGCGCGCGCCGCGGGGATGCCGCCCGTCCGCATGCGCGTGCCCCATTCGGTGGCGCAGGGGTGGGCGTATCTCGACGTGGCCCTCGCGCGCCTCTACCCCAAGCACGTCCCCACGGCCACACCCGAGACGGTCAGGCTCTCACGCACCTATGAGTATTTCTCCTCGGCCAAGGCGATCCGCGAGCTGGGCTATCCGCGGTCGTCGGCTCGGGACGCGCTGACGAAAGCGGTGCGCTGGTACCGCGAGAACGGCTACGTGCAAAGGTCGACCCGCAGGTGATGCCAACGAAGCCCGACAGTCGGGAGGAGCTGGAGCTGGTCGCCTATCTGGAGCAGCTCGTGGCTCGGCGCCTGACCGAGCGCCGGCCGCCCGAGAAGGCGGAGCCGTCGCGGTCCGAGTCGCCCGGCGAGCCTTCGGGGCCCGTGGAGCAGGCCGGGCCACCGACTCCGCCCCCGCCTGAGCCACTGGCCCCGCCCGAGCCACCGACCCCGCCTGAGCCGCCGACCCCGCCCGAGCCGCCTTCCGTCGCGCCCCCCGGCGAGGGTCTCCGCCTGCTGTTCCGACCCCAGCACGCGGCGCGGGTGGATGCCGGGACTGGCGAAGAAGGGCTGGACGCCGGCCCCGCTGCCGCCTCGTCGGGCGTCCCCGGACTCGATGACTGCCTGGGCGGGGGGTTCTTCCCGGGGCTTTGGATGGTGGTCGGGCGTCCCGGGACGGGCAAGACGGCGCTCCTGGAGAGCGTCGCGTGGGAGGCCGCGACCGCCGGAGGCCAGGTCGTGTACTTCGCCGTCTCGCAGGGGGCTCCGGCGGTCCGGCGCCGGTTTCGAGACACGCTCGAACAGGTGCTGGAGGTCTCGGGCGGCGAGACGAGGGCCCCGGGGAGACTCCCGTGGCTGCCCGACCTGGACGAGGACGAGCGTGCCCGCGACCTCGACCGCATCCTTCACCGCACCGTGCTCTCCCGCGTGTGGATCGTGGATACGGTCGCCTCCGGACCGGAGCCGGTCGCGGGCTTTCTCCAGGCCCTCGAGCGGACCCTGGCCGGCCTTGCCCGGGGTGGCGGGCGGCGACCCGTCGTCCTCATCGACGATCTGGATCACCTCCTTGTCGCTCTCGGAGCCGAGGGCGGGACTCGCGCCATGCGGGCCGTCGCCGGGCTCGACGCATTGCTCCTGCGTTGGGCCACTCCGGGGCTGGTGGCGCTTGCAGACGTCCGCGCGCTGGTCCTGCCTCAAGAGGAAGAGAGGACCCGCGGTCTCGAGTGTTTGGGCCACGGCCGCATCGAGCTGTGGACGCGCTCGGATACGCGCGTCGACCTCACCATCCTCAAGAACCCGCACGGCAGCTGCCGAGGGACGTTGCCGTTGGCGCTTCACCGCGGTCTGGGGATGTTCACCCGCGCCGGCTGAGCTCGATCGCCGGCCCCATTCCCGTTCGGGCAGGATAAATGCACTCCGCGCGGAAACTGTGACCATGGACATCTCATCGTTCCGCGAGGCCCGCGAACGGGCCGGCTATAGCCCGCAGGATATGGCGCAGATACTCGAGGTACGGCCCGAGTACGTCGAGGCTCTCGAGCGGGGCGAGCTGCACAGCTTCGTCGGTCCCTCATATGTGCGGAGCATCCTCGTGCGGTACGCGGTCTGCGTCGAGCTCGACCCCGAACAGGTCCTCAAGATGCCCTTGGCGACCGCCTCCGCCTCCTCCGCCATCGAGCACGAATACGAGGCGGACTCATGGGTGGTCTACCCGGAAGCGCCGGGCCACGCGCGCAGGCTCGTGTCCAAGAGGCGGATCATCATCGCCGCGGCTGCCGCCGGACTGCTCGTGGCTGCGGCTCTTGGCGCCCTGCAGGTCATGTCGATCTTTCCCCGAGGTGACGAGCGCGCCATCGCCACCGCCCAGACGACGGCTCAACCGGCGGGTACGACGTCCACGACCTCGGCCCCCGTCACGACCGTCGCCCCGGTGGCGACCACGGTCCGGGTGACCACCCCGGCCTCGGTCGCGATGGTGCCCGCCGCCGCCCACACCGTCAAGTACACCGTGCTCTTCTCTGCCTCCGCCGAAGTCTGGCTCGAGGTCACCAGCGAGAAGAGCGGGCGTGTCCTCTATTCAGGATCGAAGGCGGCAGGCGAGGATCTGCGGCTCGTCCTGACCAGGCCCATACGTGCGGTCGTGGGCAAACCCGAGGCCGTCAGCCTGACTGTCGACGGCGTGGAGGCGGTCACTCCTCACACTCAAGTGTGGCGGGTGTCCGCCGCGGGGGTAGAAGCGGTCCGATAGGGGCGCCGTTACGGTCGAGTTCGGCGCTATCCCCCTCAGCGCAGCAGGCCCGCCAAGAGGATCACGGCCTCCGCACGCGTCGCCGCGCCCCACGGGTCGCCCGGGATGCTCCAGGCTCGGGCCGGGTCCGCCCTGGTCGCCATGGCCGCGGCCTGCCCCCGGGTGACGGGGGCGTAGGGGGCGAACGTCGGCGGATCGGTGCCGAGCCCCAGGACGAGGCCCGCGCCGGAAGCGGCCGCCACCACGTTGTCGGGATACAGGCTGCCGGGGCCTGAGTCCTCGACGTCGACGAACGCGCTCTTGTCGGCTTCTGTCACGGCGATCCCGAGGACGCCCAGCAGCAGCTTGGCGAACTGCGCCCGCGCCACAGGCTCTTCGGGCCGCAGTCGCCGGCCGCCGCGGCCGTCGGGATAGCCGGTCAGCAGCCCGCGGGCGGCGAGGGCTTCAGCGGCCAGGTAGGCCGGATGGCCCGCGGGCACGTCGGCGAAGGTGGGGGAGGGACGCGGCGGCTCCTCACCGCGTACGACCAGTTGGGCGGACGTGGGCCCACCCCACTCGGCGGGAGGCAGCGGGAGAGCGTCGGCGGCGGGATCCAGTGCACGGGCCCGAAGGGCGTAGCTGCCGGAAGCCGAGAAGCGGACGCTGCCCCGCCAGGTGAAACGCTGCCCGGGGGCAAGAGTGACTCGGGCGATCTCCGGGATCCGCGAGCCCTCCGCCACGCTCGCGGGCACCGTCGTCCCCGTGCTCGTCACCACTTCCAGCGACGTCTTGTAGAGGTTGCGCGTGACGGTCCCGAGGTTGGTCACCGTGAAGCTCACGTCGACGGCGTCGTCGGTCTCGGCGGCCGTCTTGTTTACGACGACCCCGGGCGAGGCGAGAAAGAGGTCGCAGGCCTCGACGGTCAGGACGCGGGCGGCAAGGCGTCCGTCGGTGTCGGCCAGGGTCCTCCAGGTCAGTCCGTCTCGGTACTCGGCCCAATAGGTGAACGGTCCCACGAGCGGCGCGACCGCGGCCGCTGATACCTTGGTCCCCTGGAGCGTGGCTACCAGCACCGTGCGCTGTCCGGCTCCGTCGGCCGACACGAGGCGCACGGCCGGCGTCTCGTCGTCGGCGGAGCCGTCGCTGGGACCATCAGCCGTCAGACCGAAGCTCAAGTTGAGGTCGATGGTGAATGCCTGGCCCGTGAAGAGTGCCCGATCGGGACCGGCCAGGCCGTTGGGGAGGGCGCGCGGGGTGGTGGGCGACGACGCGAGAACGTTGGCGGACACGGGCCGGTCTCCGGTCTTCGGCACGCCGGCCTCCACAAAGGCGCTCGGCACTGATTGGCTGCCCGAAGACGCGGCCGTCTCCTGCACCTGGAAATGCAGGTGCGGCCCGGAGCTGTGCCCGGTGTTGCCGCTCAGTGCGATCCCCTGGCCCGCTTTGACGCGCTCGCCTATGTGTACGAGGACACCGCCGTGAGCGAGATGCAGGTAGAGGGAGTACCGTCCGTCGGCGTGCGCCAGGACCACGTAGTTGGCCATGCCTTCGTAGGTCTGGGAACCGCCCCCCCCGCTGAAGCCGTCCTCGACGCCGACGACCGTCCCATCCGCCGCGGCGCTCACCATGCTGCCGAGCGGAAGGGCGAAATCCCAGGCGAACTCCGACGGGAACCGGCTCCGGTGGGTGTATGGACCACCGTTACCTTGCGCCACCTGGTAGGACAGGCCTGCCGGGTAGGGGAGGTGGTAGGCGACGGGAACCGTGCTCATCGTGGCCGAGGATCCCGCGGCGGCCATGGGGACGAAAAGGCCGGCCAAGGTCGCCCCTGAGATCAGCGCGACGGAGGCGAGCAGCCGCACCCGGAAGCGGAGGCCGATGCTCACTCTCGCCACCCGGAAGGTGCGACTCGATCGATCGTCCAGCGGAGGCGTCACGGCAGGCCCAGTATACAGTCGACGGCCCCCGCCCTCAGTGCCGACTCGAACGCCGGGGTTTGCGTCTGTCCAGGTGCGCAGGTAGACTCCATCGACTGAAGGCGGACTGGCGTCGGCCCCGACCGAAGGCCGTTTCGCAAGGACTCGGGCGCGGGGGACCATTGGAAAGAGACGACGAAGAGAGGCTGGCGTTCTCACCCGGGCTCGTGCGCCCGCCCGACCACGGCGACGCGGGTATGGGGAACGTAGGCGACACGGCCTGGATCACGTACGAGGCGCTGACGCGGCTGGGATCGGCTCCCGCCGCTCTTCAAGAGGCGCGCCGGCTCAGCGGCCTATCATTGGAGCGTCTCGCTGACGCCCTGCAGATCCGTGTCGTCTACCTGCGGGCGGTCGAGGAGGGACGGTTCGAGGATCTTCCCGGCCCCGGCTACATGCGCAGCATCGTCGCCCGTTATGCCCTGCAGGTGGGGCTGGACCCGGACCTGGTGGTGGCCAAGATCAAGGACGAGCCGATCACGCCAACCGACAACCGGCACGAGACGGAGAAACCCCTACCAGCCGACAAGCCGGAGCCTCCCGGCCCAGTCGACGAGTTGGCGCCGCCCGTCACGCAACCGGACATGGTGGCGTCACCGGCGATCCCTGCTTCCGGGCGCGAACAGATCGACTCCGACCGCGGGTCTGAGCCGCGGGTGTCGGAGAGATCCGGCGGCGCGGCTCCAGTGCCCCCGGAATGGCTGGCCGGGTGGGACCTGGACGCTCTCGACAAGGCCGCTCCGGCCACCCATACCCGCTCGTCACTGTCTCGGCGCCGCGAATCGCGCGGCGTGCCCAGGTTCTGGCTCCTGGCCGGCCTGCTCGGCGCCGGCCTGCTGGCCGTGATCATGATCGTCCTTCGGATGCTGGGAATCGGGGGGTAGGCTCGTGCGGCTCCTTGCTCGAGGCCGGCCGGTCGCGTAGACTGGAGCCCGCCAATGGATACCCCAGAAATCTCCACCGAAGCTGTCGAGAGCGTCGAACTCGGCGACTACCTCAAGGTCCTTCGGGAGCGGAAGTGGGTCATCCTAGGAACCGTGCTGGCTATCCTGGCCGCCGTGCTGGCCATGTCGCTCCTCAGCACGCCCAAGTATCGGGCCACCTCGCAGATCCTGCGGCAGCGCGCCAACCTCGACTCAGCTCTCTTCGGGAGCAGTGTCTTCGAGTTCCGCGATGTTCAGCGCGAGTTGCAGACAGGGGCCAGCCTGGTCAAGCTCGACGTTGTGGCCAAGATGGTCAAGGATCAGCTCGGCTCCCCCCGGAGCCCCGGCGAGCTTCTGAGCATGGTGCAGGTGAACCCCGCCGGCCAGACCGACCTGGTGAACATCGCGGCGGTCAGCACCTACCCGGACGAAGCGGCCAAGGTCTCGAACGCCTTCGCCGAGCAGTTCATCCAGTACCGGAGGAAGGCCGACCAGTCCGCGGTCACCAACGCGCTGACCTCGGTGAGCCAGCAGTACGACGCGATGACTCCGTCCGAAAAGACGTCGGATCGGGGGACGCAGCTGGCCGACAAGCTGGAGAACCTGCGCATCCTCGAGCAGATGCAGACCGGGGGGTTCGAGATCGCCCAGGTGGCTAAGGTGCCCGGCGCCCCGTTCAGCCCGCAGCCATTCCGCAACGGCGTGCTTGCCCTGGCGGTCGGCCTGGTGGTGGGAGTCGGGCTTGCCTTCTTGCTGGAATACTTGGACAAGCGCATCAAGGACGAGGAGACCCTCGAGCGGGAGTTCGGGCTGCCCGTCCTGGCCTCGGTCCCCACCTCGGGCAAGCGGTGGACCCGCAAGGAGGGGGACCGTTCGACGGCGCCCGTCGGCTTCCTCGACAATCGCGTGCCCCTGATCGAATCGTACCGCTCGCTCCGCTCGAGCCTTCAGTACTTCGAGGTCGACGGCCGCCTGCGGAGCATCCTGGTTACGAGCGCGTTGCCCCAGGAGGGCAAGACCATCACCACCATCAACCTCGCCCTGAGCCTTGCTCTTTCTGGAGCGCGGGTCATCATCATAGAAGGCGACCTCCGCCGCCCCATGGTGCATAAATACCTCGAGCTGGGCAACGAGATCGGCGTTTCGAATGTCCTGGCCGGATCGCATACGTTCTCGGAGGCGATGCAATTGGTGGAGGTCGATGACTTCACCCCGCCCGAAGGCCGCCGCACCCTAGCCCTCGGTGAAAGCCCGCTCCTCCAGAAGAACCTCAACGGCATAACCGCCGGTCCTCTGCCTCCCAACCCGGCGGAGCTCGCTGCGTCGGCGCGCATGCAGGCTTTGATCCAGAAGGCCTCCGACACGGCCGAGTATGTCTTGATCGACTCGCCGCCCCTCCTCTTGGTGGCGGACGGTCTATCCCTGGCGACCTTCTCGGATGCCACCATCATCGCGGCCCGCATGTACCACACCACCAGTGACGAGGCCCGCGAGGTGCGAGCCCTTCTCGGCCGCGCCGGGGTGCATGCCATCGGCGTCGTGGCGAGCGGGGTCAAAGCGGGCAAGAGCTACTACCGCCGGTACGGGTATTACTCGACCGGCCGGGAGAACGCCTGAGGCGCAGCCCTGGCGGCGAAGCGCTATCCTTCGACAGCCCGCTCTCAGGGACCAGACGAATGAAAGCCCCCGGCAACACCAGCTGCCGGGGGCTTTTCGTGTCTAAGGAAGGGAGCTTGCGCCCCTGCGGGGGCCCCTCCTAGGAGCTCTTGCGGCTTGCCCTGCGGAGGAAGGTGCCCGCACCTATCAGGACCACTGCCCCGCCGATGATCAGGGCCATCTCGGCGCCCGTGAAGGGGAAGTCGCTGCGGCTCTCGCCGCCCCCTGTCAGCATCGACTTCACAAGCGTATCGAGCTCGCCCAGGACGACCTCGTCGCCGTACTGATGCACGGTGGCGTCGTTCAGATAGGCCTGGAGCTCTTGAGTCGTGTAGGTCTTGTCGAGCTTGCCGTTGTCGGCATAGTCGTTGTAGATGTCCTGGGGGGTTGCGGCGAGGGCCACTCCCGCCATGGCCATCACCAGCACCGAGACCGTAACTGCCAGGATGATGACTCTCTTCATAGGCCCTCCCTTGCATTGCCCAATATCGCGCTTGAACAGTATTTCGCTTCGGTGTGATTAGTCCTTCTCAGTGTAGCAGCAGATTCCTCCTGGTCAAACGCACTCCTGCCACTATCCACCCATACTCCCCGCCTTGGTGAGGGTGGCGGCCTCATCGGCGGCCGTGAGGCCGGTCCTGATCTGGGGGTTGAGCGGATTGCGCGCCTGAGCGGCGAGGAAGTACGAGCGCGCGAGAAGCCGCAGCTCTTCCGGGGTGAACGAGCGCATGAGCTCGGCCTTCGCCTTGGTACTGGGCGTGACCAGAGAGACGCTCTTGGCGTCGAGGACGGTGCCCGCCGCCTCCCCATCCTGCCCGGTGAGGGACCCCTGGGGAATGCCGAGCGACTGCTCCAACAGACGCAGCACGGCTTGTCCGGCCCGCTGGTGGACGGCCCAGTCAGCGGGATTGCGGCGGAGGGCGCGCACGTGGGCGTCGAGGGAAAGAGCCAGGTCGTCGAGGGCGGCCTCTCGGCCGGCCCCGACCGCCGCATAGCGGTATATGTCGGCCTCGACGAGGACCGGGCGGGGATCCGCGGGCTCCAGCCGAGCCGCGAGTCGCGCCGAACGAAGGGCCGCCTGGTCGTCGCGGCCGACGTTGCTGAGCGCGGTCGACTGAAGGCGCAGCGACAGATAGGGCAGGGCCAAACCGACCAACACGACGACAGCCGTGACCGTGAGGACACGCCGGAACCAGAGCGAGATGGCGCCGGGGGGCACGAGGGCCTCGTCGCGCCGCCGCCGGCGTGCGGCCGCGCGGTCGCGGCGACGGTTACGATCCAAGTGGCGGTCGGCGCGGCGGAAGGTGGTCGCGGCGTGCGCCCGGCGCGCGGCCTCGGCCCGCGCCGCGGCCCGGCGCCTGCGCATCATCAACAGCATCGGCGGGGTCAGGAAGGGCCCTATCTGGCGCAGGTGCGGCAGAAAGGCCGCCAGGCGGGGCCAGAGCACGCCGGCTCGGGCGTCGACCGACGCCACGCCCAGCGCGAACATCAGCACGACCGGCAGGGTCACTCCGGGCATGTGCCACAGCCACTCCGCGCTGCCGTGCACATGCCAGTAGATGACGGCCACGGCGAGCATCGTCTCCCACGCGTAGAGTCGTGGATCGTCGCCCCAGCGGGGCGGTCGCCTGGCGGTACCGGCTGCCGGCGCCGGCGGGGCTGTGCCGTCGGCATGGCCGGCTCCGCCCTCGCCCTCGGCGCGGCTCGCCGCGGGCATGGCGTCGTCGGCCGCGGGCGTGGCCGCGGCTTCGCCGGCGGCATCGGGTCCGGGAGGTCCGCGCGGCCGGCGGACGGAGTGCCACCCCGCGCTGAAGCGCGGCCAGAGAAGGCCGCCCAGGCCCAGGAAGAAGGCTCCGTAGAAGAGTATTCCGCCTACGATGCCGGTCTCGCCGAGTACCTGCAGCTCTTGCGAGTGAGGTTGGCGTGGCTTCGCCGTCTCGCTGTGCCGCAGCTTGTCGTAGGTGTAGACGAAGTTCCCCGCTCCTACGCCCTTCCAGGGCGACGACCGGAAGTCCTCCCACGCCACCCGCCAGATGTCCCACCGCCCGCTGGCCGACACGATCGCAAAGCGGCTCGCCGCCTCCGATTCGCCGCCCCCGCTGCCCGTCGCAGCCAGGTTCAGCTGCTTCTCGGCGGTGAAGGCGCTCCACGATTCGCGGAACCACCGGCCCGGGTCACCCACGTGTTGGTCCAGCAGCACGTAGCCGTAGACCGAGAGGCCCAAGAGCACCACCAGGATGCCGGTCCCGAAGCTCAGGCGCACGCGGCGCGAGACCTGCACCCAGCGTTCGAGCAGGGCCAGGGCGATCCCCACCGCCGCGGCGATCGCCATGCCCAGGAGCACCGTGCGTACGACAGGGCCGGGTCCCACCTTCTCGGGCCCGAGATCCCAGTACGAGTTCAGCCGCGGGAACCCCCACACCGTGAGCGTCGCGGGGACGGCCAGATATACCAGGGTCCGCAGCCGGGCGGGGGAGAGCGCGAACAGGAAGACCAAAGTGATGGCGAGCGCCCAGAGGCCTCCTCGCGACTGTGTGAGTATGAAGAGGGCCAGGAGCCCCCAACACCCCGCCAGAGAGAGCCCGCGGATGGGCACCCATTCCTGGGAGTCCGCCGCCATCCACAGGAGCGGCCAGAAGAGGATCAAGTACAGAGCCGCGGCGTTATTGGGGTAGCTCAGGGGGTAGACGAACCGCTTCGAGTTGAACAGCATCTCGATGCCGCCCGCCGCGCCCGGAGCTACTCCCCCTGATGCCTGCAGACGCGACACGACGACCTCGATGAGCACGATCGCCGCGATGAGGATGAGATAGCGGCCGGCGCGTCGCGCCCCGGCGTCGGTGAAGTAGATCAGCGCGAGGGTGAGGGCCAGCAGGTAGACGAAAGTCCGTCCAGCCTCGTCCCACACCGAGTTCAACGACGGCGCCCACCTCGCCGAGAGAGTCACCCACAGGGCGTAGAGCGCGAAGAGGGCCAGCACTCCCATCGAGAGCTGTCGCGGCCGGCGGGGGTAGGCGCCGAAGAGCGCGGCCACCAGGGCGAACAAGGTGAGCACCAGCCCGGGGCCGAGCCACTGATGCTGCTGAAAGCCGCCCGAGGAGAAGACCAGCACCATCCAGAGGAGGCAGAGGAGGGCTATGGGGATGCTCCACACGCGGATGACTGGGCGAGGCGACATGCGCTGATAATAGGGCACAAACGGGGGGAGCGCGACTGCGCAAGGGCGGCCGGAAGGGCCGGTGTGGACGGGTCCGTGCTATCCTCGGGCGCGGCGACCAAGGCAGCCACACGGGAGGCGAGGCCGAATGATCATCCTTCTGACCGGCGCGGCCGGCTTCATCGCATCGCGTGTCGCGGAGTTCCTCCTGGACGCCGGCCATCAGGTCGTCGGTGTCGACAACATGAACGATGCGTACGACGTGCGCATGAAGCAGCATCGGCTTGCGCGGCTTCAGGCGCGGTCGCGTGCCGCCGACGCCCCCGCGTGGTCGGGCGGCGGCTTTCATTTCTTCCCGGTCGACATCACCGACCGCGCCGCCCTCGAGCGGGTCTGGGTCTCGGGCTCGGCCCACTGCGGCGGGGAGGCCGGAGGACCACCGTACGATGCCGTCGTCAACCTGGCCGCGCGCGCGGGCGTGCGCCCGAGCGTCGACGACCCGTGGATCTACCTCCAGACCAACGCCATCGGCAATCTGAACCTCCTGGACCTTTGCCGGCGCGACGGGGTGAGCAAGTTCGTCCTCGCCTCCACGTCCAGCCTGTACGGGACCCATAACCCGCTCCCCTACGCCGAGGAGGCCGACACCGACCGGGCGCTCTCGCCGTACGCCGCCTCGAAGAAGGCCGCCGAGGCCATGAGCTACACGTATCACTACCTCCACGGCCTGGACGTGACCATCTTGCGCTACTTCACGGTGTACGGTCCCGCCGGACGTCCGGACATGAGCCTCTTCCGCTTCTGCCAATGGATCCACGAAGGGCGGCCGGTGCAGGTCTTCGGCGACGGCAGCCAGTCCCGCGACTTCACCTATGTCGACGACATCGCCCGGGGGACCATCCTGGGCCTGCGTCCGCTGGGATTCGAGATCGTCAATCTGGGCAGCGACCGCCCCGCCCTGCTGCGGGACGTCATCTCGCTCGTGGAGGCGAAGACGGGCCGATCGGCCGAACTGGTGTACGGGCCCATGCACCCGGCCGACGTGCCGGCCACCTGGGCGGACATCTCCAAGGCCGAGCGGTTGCTGGGTTGGCGGCCCGAGGTGACCCTCGACGAGGGGGTGTCCCGCCTGGTCGACTGGTACCGCGAGAACCGTGAGTGGGCCCGGGAGGTCGCTACCTCAGGCTAGAGAGCGGCTGAAGGATGACCGCTTTGCCGCCTAACCTTCGTGCGAGGAGGCCGTGAGCAGGCTCTCCAGCCAGAGGAGCAGTGCGATCGCCTCTGTCGCCAGGCAGTAGCTGCAGTAGGCTTTCAGCACCACCGCCTGGAGGAGAAAGAGGCCCACTGCCGCCAGGACACCCGCGGTGGTGAGTACGTCGTAGGCTTGGATGACTCGGCCGCCGTGACCGGTGATCAACGCTATCCCCAGGTAGAACATCACCGCGAAGAAGATGGTCCCCACCAGCGACAACGGTACCCCCAGGATGACCGCGTAGCGGCTCGTGATCACCGATTCGCACCCGGTCGTGACGTAGCAAGGTGGGACCGCGTGTCGGTAGTGGGTGAGGGTCAGGTAGAACGAGATGAAGAATCCGATCGCCGCCAGGACGACGGCTATCGGTGGGACGGCCCGCCGCGACAGGGCAGTCGACCGGCGGGGACCGGTGGCCCCGGGGGCTGCCGATGCTCTGCCCGCGCTCATTCGAGGGCCGCGTCGATAGCGGCGCGGAAGTCGCCGATGTTGTAGGGCACGAACGAGGCTCCGTCGGCCAGGAACCACGGCGTGTGGTCGACCCCGGCGGCCGACCCTTCGGCCTTCTGCTTGGCGATGAACTCCGCGGTGGTCTTGGCCCCCGCGTCTCGGTTGAAGCGTGCCATGTCGAGCCCGAGGCTCTGCGCGTAGCCCTCCAGGAACGCGTAGGGGTCGTCGGAGTGGGCCCACTCTCTCTGCTTCTCGTAGAGAAGGTCGTTCATCTCCCAGAACTTGCCCTGGAGATGCGCGGCATACGCGGCCTGCGCGGCCGGCACGGCGTACGGGTGGTAGTCGAGCGGGAAGAAACGATAGACCCAGCGGACCTTGCCTGAGTACTCCTCGCGGAGCGTGGCGAGGATGGGGGCGAATCTGGCGCACGCCTCGCACTCGTAATCGGTGTACTCGATCAGGACCACCTGTGCGCTCGCCGGTCCGGCAGTGATGTCGGCGACACCGACCGGGGCGACGGTGACCGAAGCCGAGCCTGTTTGTGATGCCCCCGTGAAGACGACGAGGGCGAGTGCGCCAAGCGCCAGCGCCAGCGTGCCCCCCGTCCACACCAGCAGGCGGTATTTTGTTCGGGAAAGGTGGTTTGTAGGCGTCTGCGACATGGGAATGACCTGCCTCAGTTTACAGGATGGCGGGGAGGGGGCTGGAAGGCTCGGGCACCCTTCAGCGAAGTATACGGGTCGCCTTCCGAGGCGTTCAACCCAAGGCCAAAGGAGGCGCCTGGCAAAGTGACGACGACGATAGGTCATGTTCGTATTCGCACATGACCGTAAATTCTTAGTGCCTGGCCCGTGTTTTCTTTGTAAAGACCACGGACACCTTGTACTTTGACAGTTGAACCGGATGCCCGTGTAAGGTCCCAGAGGGAGGAAATCGTGAGAACACGAACAACGGTCGTCTTGATGGCGCTCGCTTTAGCGGTGGCCATCGTCTTGAGTTCGGCCGCCATGGGGATCGGGGCGCTACCGCCCCCCCTGAGTCCCACGGACGAGACCCAGGTGCCCCACTACTTCGGGCCCTACTCGAACTGGGCGAACAGCCCGCAGGTGCTTGTCGACGCGGTCGTGACCATAAGCCCCGCAGCCGCGGTCCCCGTGCAGATCGGCAACCCGCTGATCGCGCGAGCCTTCGCGAGCGACGCGGCTACGAGCGTGTTCGGTACCCTCGTCGGGAGTCCGTTGCCGGCCGGCAACCTGAGCGAGTTCAAGGTCTGGAACCAGGCCGGCGCCACTGCCTCCGCCGGTAACGTGTTCCACGCCTACGTCCTGCGGCCGACGGGCACGCCGAACGACTACACCGTGGTCTTCGACTCGGGAGCCCTCACCGTCCCCGCCCTTTCCGGCGGAGCCGGGCCCACGGGCGAGGTGGCCACGTTCGCGGTCGGGCCGGTCGCCGTGCTGACGGGTGACATCATCGGTTGGTACGGGCAGGGCATCCCCCTCGATACCGGTGTGGGCCCGGACGTGATCGCCTACCCCGGCCCCGGGACCGCTCCCGTGTTGAACGACCCGATCACGATGGGAGCCGGCTCCTTCCCGATCTACGCCGAAGCCCGTACTTACTCCTTGGCCGCGACGGTGACCCCGTCTGCGATCGATCCGGGCACCGGCGCCGAAGGCACCGCGACCGTCAACCCCAAGACGGGCGGTATCGCCTCGGTCACCGTCACCAATCCGGGTGGCGGCTACCTGGCTCCTCCGAGCGTATCCATCACGACCTCTCAACCGGGGGCGACCCTGGCGACGGCGGTCGCGGTCATCTCGCAGGGTGTCGTGAACGCGATCACGGTCAATGAATCGGGTTTCGGGTTCACGACGCCGGTCGTCGTTCTCACGGGCGGCAATCCCACGCTGGGCTTCGAAGCTACGGCTCAAGCCTCAGGCGGCGTCGACGCCATCAACCTGACCGGCGGCGGCAGCGGCTACGTGAACCAGCCGATCATCCAGTTCTCCTTGCCCAACCTCCCGGGCGGAGTCCAGGCGACCGGTTCGGCGATCATGGACGCCAACGGCGTGGTCATCGACGTCGCCGTGGAGAACCCGGGAAGCGGCTACACAGTCGCCCCGACAGTCACGATCCTCGACGGGAACCAGGTGAACCCGACCGCGGCCACCGCGACGGCGACCATCGGGATCGGCCAGATCGACATCATCTCGGGTGGCCAGGGCTACGACTCGCCGCCCACCGTGACGATCACCGACGGCCCCGGCGGTCCCGACCTGGGCGCCACGGCCACCGCGAGCGTCGCGGCCAGAGGCGCGGTCACCGCTATCAACGTGACCTCGCCGGGCAAGGGTTATCTGACCCCTGGCATACGCAAGTTCGTCGACACGCTCCCCGGATTCGGGGACACCATGGCGAACAACCTCAACCAGTACATCCCTGTGGCCGTTCCCGACACGACCACCTACCCCGGGACCGACTACTACGAGATCGCCGTGGTCCAGTACCGCGAGAAGCTGCACAGCGACCTCCCGCCGACACTCCTGCGCGGCTACGTGCAGCTTTCGACGGGCGTGGTGCCCGGTAAGCAGGTGGCGCTGAGCAACGCGAACCGCACCGGTGGCGAGACGCCCATCGTGGGCTACACCGGCGTCGACAAGCCGCACTACCTCGGTCCGGCCATCGTGGCGACCAAGAACAAGCCGGTACGCATCGTGTTCCGGAACCTGCTGCCGACGGGCGAAGCCGGCAACCTGTTCATCCCGGTGGATACCACCATAATGGGCGCCGGCATGGGACCCGGCGCGGTGATGCTCGATGCCAACGGCGTCCCCATGGACATGGGCACCAACAACGGGACCGTCCTCGACGACGTCCGCAACCCGTACTGTAGCCGGGTGCCCAAGCCCTCTGAGTGCTACACCGAGAACCGGGCCACCCTGCACCTGCACGGCGGCATCACTCCATGGATCAGCGACGGCACGCCGCATCAGTGGATCACTCCCGCGCCGTGGAGCGGCGCCGGTGCGGCCACATACCCGAAGGGCGTGAGCGTCAGCAACGTCCCCGACATGCCCGATCCGGGCGCCGGAGCCCAGACGTTCTTCTATACCAACCAGCAGGGCGCGCGCCTCATGTTCTACCACGACCACTCGTGGGGCATCACGCGTCTCAACGTCTACGCGGGTGAGGCGGCTCCGTACGTCATCACCGACGATACCGAGAAGAAGCTGCTCCCGGCCTCCGCGGACAACCCGACCGGACTCGGACTCATCCCCGGAGCGGCCGACACGATCCCGCTGGTGGTCCAGGACAAGACCTTCGTGCCGGCGAACGTCCACGCCACCGATCCCACCTGGCAGTACGACCGCTGGGGCGGGACCGGCGATCTCTGGACGCCTCACGTCTACATGCCCGCTCAGAACCCGGGCGACAGCTCCGGTATGAGCGCCTTCGGCCGCTGGATGTACGGGCCATGGTTCTGGCCGCCCGCCAAGGACGCCAAGTATCCGCCGATCGCGAACCCCTACTACGACCCGAACTGCGATCCGCAGGTGCAGCCCTTCTGCGAGCCCGAACTGATCCCCTCCACGCCGAACATCTCGGTGGGCATGGAGGCCTTCAACGACACGCCGTTGGTCAACGGCACGGTCTATCCCAAGACGACGGTGCAGCCGAGGACCTACCGGCTTCGCGTCCTGAACGCGGCCAACGACCGTTTCTGGAACCTACAGTGGTACGTGGCCGATCCGCGCACGGGGACGTTGAGCGAGGTCGCGCTGAAGCCCGTCGAGCTGGCCGCGGCTCAGACCGACCCGGTCGTCTTCCCGACGCCCGACACGGCATGGAGCCCCGCCGGTCCGAGCTGGATCCAGATCGGCAGCGAGGGCGGGTTCCTGCCGGCCCCGGTCGTCATCCCGAACCAGCCGATCACGTGGATCACCGACCCCACCCGGTTCGACGTGGGTAATGTCGACCAGCATTCGCTGCTGCTCGCGCCGGCCGAGCGCGCCGATGTGCTCGTCGACTTCTCGCGCTACCGGGGCAAGACGCTGATCCTCTACAACGACGCTCCCGCCGCCTTTCCGGCCCGGGTGCCCGTGTACGACTACTACACCGGCGGTCCCGACCTGTCTCCGGTCGGCGCTCCGACCACCCTCCCGGGATACGGCCCGAACACGCGTACCATCATGAAGGTGACGGTCGCGAACGTACTGCCGGTCGCTGAGGCGTTCGACCTGCCGAACACCGCAAACGACGGCCTCGGCCGGCTCCAGGCTGCGTTCGCGCACCATCTCGACGGCAACGGCAACCCCGCCGGCGTCTTCGAGTCGGGCCAGGATCCCATCATCGTGGGCCAAGCCGCGTACAACAGCGCCTACTACGGCGTGGGCGCCAACGCCGCCACGAGCTTCCGCTCGGCGGCTCCGCGGGATGGTTTTGCCCGGATCGCCGACATGTCCATGACCTTCAACTCGCTGCTGGCTCCGAACGGCTCGGGTCAGACCTTGACCCTGCCTTTCGAGAACAAGGGCATCCACGATGAGATGAACTCGGCCAGCTTCGACGAGTGGGGGCGGATGACCGCCAACATGGGCCTCGAAGCACCTGGGCCGACACCGCTGCTTCAGAACATCATCCTGTACCCCTTCGTCAACCCGGCCACCGAGCTTCTGAACTCGACCGGGATGCCGAGCGCGCTGAACGTGACTCCCATATCCGTTGCCACCGACGGCACGCAGATCTGGAAGATCACGCACAACGGGGTCGACACGCACCCGCTGCACTTCCACCTCTTCAGCGTGCAGGTGCTCAACCGAGTCACCTGGGACAACATCATCATCCCGCCCGACCCGAACGAGCTCGGGTGGAAGGAGACGGTGCGGGTCAGCCCGCTCGAGGACACCATCGTCGCCTTGCGGCCGATCACGCCGTCGTTGCCCTTCGGCGTCCCCGACAGCTCGCGACCGCTCAATCCGATGATGCCTATCGGGGCTCGAGGAGCGACCAACGGCCCGACAGGGACACAGGCGGGCTTCAACAACACCGACACCGCCGGTAATCCCATCGCGCCCATCGTGAACACGATCGTCTCCTTCGGCTGGGAGTACGTGTGGCACTGCCACATCCTCAGTCACGAGGAGATGGACATGATGCGGCCGATCAGTGTGACAGCGCCGAGAGCGCTGCCCGCCGCATCGGTGCTGGGCGTCACCGGTCCGTCCGGCGGCCCGTATGTGCTCACCTGGACGGACCCGACGGTGGTCTCGCCGGCCGCCGACGCCACCTGGGGCAACCCGCAGAACGAGATCGGCTACCGCGTGGAACGTGCCACGTGGGGCATCGCGGCCGGCGGGAGGGCCGGTTCGGCGCCGGTGCTTGGTCCGTATAGCGTCATCGGCACCGCCCTCGCCAACGCCACGTCGTTCACCGACTCGTCGGCGGTCGCCGGCACTCGGTACCGGTATCGCATCGTGGCCTTCAATGCAGCTGGAACCACCTCGTCGAATCTGGTGGACTATCCGGTGCCTCCGCCGAACGCTCCCACCAACCTCACCGCGACCCTGCTGACTCTCACGTCGGGGCGCCTCACGTGGACCGACAACGCCACGAACGAGACAGGTTTCGTGGTCGAGCGGCAGACCAACGGTGGTGCGTTCGTCCAGATCGGCACGCTGCCGGCGCTGCTCGGCATCGGAAGCGTGAGCTTCACCGACAGCACGCTGTCGGTGGGGAACTCCTACACGTACCGGGTCTATGCCGTCATGGGAGCCACGGTGTCGGCCTACTCGAACACGGCGAGCTTGTCGCTCGCGCTTCCCGCGGCTCCAAGCGGCTTGACGGGCAGCGCCGTGGTCTTGGGCAGGGCTGACCTGGTCACGCTCCGCTGGGTCGACAACTCCAACAACGAGGCGAGCTTCACGGTTCAGCAGGCGCTGAACAACACGTTCACCTCGGGTTTGGTCACCATCAACGGCATCCCGGCCAATAGCACGAGCTACCAGCTTTCGACCGCCCGTTTGACCCCTTACTACTACCGGGTGCAAGCGGTCAACGCGTTCGGCACGTCCGCTTGGTCGAACATCTTCAGTATCACCACGCCGTAATCACTGTCGTGGCGGCGGGGCCTCCGGCCCCGCCGCCACCACCCGGCTCTTCGCGGAGGGCGGCCCACCGGCCGCCCTCCGCCCTTTTGCGGCCCATCGGCCGGCCCCGTTCCACCTATGCAGCCCTTTTCTCCGCGCGCGCATGATTTTTGTTGCGCGGCACAGTTTTCGTTCAAGTAGAAGAGGCCCGCGGCCGATTAACACGTCGAGAGAGGAAGGCGTGCGGTCGGTGAAGCGCCAGGCAGTCACTGCCCAACCGAGCGCGCCAGGGTCGGGGAGAAGTCATGGGCGAGAGGCCGGCAGACCAAGGAAGACACGAGACGCGTCAGAAGACCGGGCAGCTCCGGTGGCGCGCAGCGGCGGCGGGACTTCTCGCCTTGCTCCTTCTGCTGTTCCCGGCAGTCGCCCAGGGCGCCGGCGTCGCCCACACCCCCAACGAGCTCGAGTTCCTCCGGCTGATCAACGAGTACCGCCAGTCCAAAGGAGTGGGCGCGCTCCTTCTCTCCGACCCCCTCTCCGTTGCCGCCCAGAAGCACAACAAGGACATGGGCAAGTACAACTTCTTCGAGCACACGACCCGCGCGTCCGACTATTTCGCGGTCGGCTCGCACGTGGGCGATCGGGCCCCGGCGTCCGGCTACAAGGGCGCCACTCTTCTGGGTGAGAACCTCGCCGCGGGCTTCGCCTTGCTCAAGCCGGCCGCGGTCCTGGCGGGCTGGAAAGCCTCCCCGGGCCACGACGCCAACATGCTGAACCCCGGCTTCAAGGTCATCGGCATCTCCTGCGTAGGCGTCGCGGGCTCTGAGTACGGTTTCTACTGGACCACCGACTTCGGCGACTACGTCGACCCCAGCGCCGACGACCCAAACGCCGCGGGCGACTCGGGACCCTTCCCTGACGTGGCCGCGAGCGACCCATACGTGATCGCGATCGAGGGCCTCTCCGAGGAGGGTGTCATCACCGGCTACCCGGACGGCACCTTCGGACCCGACCGGCCGGTGTGGCGGCAGCACTTCGCGAAGATGATCGTGCTGGCGCTGGGACTCTCCGCCTCCGAGGGCGACGTGGCGCCCTTCGCCGACGTCGAGTCCGGCGGGCCGACCACCCTCTACCCGGACAACTTCATCGCTGTGGCCGCGGCCCAGGGGATCACGCAGGGGACCGGCCCGAACTCCTTCTCCCCGACGCGCGACATCTCCCGGGCGCAGGTGGTCACGATGGTGGTTCGGGCTCTGGAGAGACTCCGCCCGGGAACGCTCCGAGCATCGGATCCCGCCCTCCACTCCACCTGGGCGGAGAAGCTGGCTTCTCCTCACGCCGAGACCGCCCGCCTGGCCCAGGCCAACGGCCTGCTGGCGGGTCTGCCGGTGGAGACCCTCGACCCTTGGGGTCCGATGTCGCGGGCCGAGGTGGCTCAGGTGCTGTTCAACCTCCAGGGGCTGCTGGGCGGATAGTCCTCGAGGCCATGTCTGGCGTTCTTCGTGACGCGCATGGGATGATGCATGCATGAGCACGTCCCTCGACACGAGCCTCAGTCCCCTCGCGCGGCGGTATGGCATCGATCTGCTCTATGTCTTCGGGAGTCGGACGGAGGAGATCGCGGCAGCGGTGCTGGATCCGCCGGCCGCCGGCCACGCGACTCGAGGTCCGCTTGCCGTGCCGGAGGCCGGTTCCCCGGAGGAGGTCTCCGACGTGGACATCGGCGTTCAGCCGGAGCGCGACCGTCGGCTCAGCGCCCGCGATCGTGTCCGCCTCACTGTGGAGCTCGAGCGGGAGCTCGGGGTGACGCAAGTCGATCTCGTCATCCTTCCCGAGGCCGATCCTTTCCTCGCCGCCGAGATAGTCCGGGGGGAGCTTCTGTACGCTCGAGACCTCGACGAGGAAGCGAATACCCAGCTCTACCATCTGCGCCGGGCGGGCGACCTGGCTCCGTTCTTCCGCGAGCAGTGGCGCGATATCGTGGGGAGCGAACTGTGACCCCGGGCAAGCTCCGGGCGGCGACCGTTTTGGCGAGGGCCACACAGGTCCAAGCCATGCTGGACGGCATCTCCGCGCTGCCCCAGGGCAGCCTCGATGAGTTCGTCTCGGACCCGCGCACCGTCGCGGCTGCCGAGTCCTACCTGAGACGCGCCCTCGAGGGGCTGCTCGACCTGGCCCGGCATCTGCTGGCGAAAGGCTTCGGACGTGCCCCCGCCGAGTACAAGCAGCTGGCCACGGAGCTGCTGCGCCTGGGTGTGCTCGACCACGACCACGCCGACACGATGACCGAGCTGGCCTGCTACCGCAACAGGATGGTGCACTTCTACGACGAGATCTCGGATCGCGAGCTCTACGCCATCTGCACGGAGCAGGTGACGGATGTGTCATCGCTGCTGCAGGCCCTTCTCACATGGGTCAGGCTCCACCCGGAGAAGCTGGACGGCAGCCTGTAGCCGGCGCCGCGGCCCCAGGTGAATGGGCGCCCCCATGATCGCCCGAGGCCCTTGGGCCGCCCTTGGCGCGGCTGGCGATTGATCAGGCGGTGAGCGCCTCGCGCTTTGCCGGCGCGACCGTGGCTGCCGCGGGCTGCTCGCCGGTCTCGGTATCGGCGGCCGCTTCGAGGTGCCCCGAGGCTCCCGGGAAGCTGCCCACCTGGCGCCAGTCGAAGGGGGCGTACGTGGGCACGCAGGCCTGCAGCGCGATGATGATCTGGTCGGGTTCGCCGTGCTCGCGGGCCAGGGCCAGCAGCCGGGCCAGTGACTGCTCGAAGCCGGCAGGCAGCGCGCTGGGCACCCGCTGGACGGGGTTCGTCTGCGCCAGTCTTATCATGGGGTGGCGGGTCGGCACTTCGACCTCGCCGTGACCCA
>JAJZQZ010000221.1 GCA_021802965.1 Actinomycetes bacterium | reverse complement strand
TCCCGCCAAGACACGGGCGCATAGGGACACGGGCGCATAGGGCTGACGCCCTCGCCGGCCCAGCGCGGTCTCCAGGGCCCAGCGCGGTCTCCCAGGGCCCAGCGCGGTCTCCCAGGGCCCAGAGCGGTCTCCCGGCCTGAAGTGGACTGACCGGTCCCCGGCCGAAACGGCGCTTCCGCACCACCGGGCCCGCGCACGACCGGGAGCGCGCCCCAGCGCCGAGCCCACGCGGACCGGAACGGACGCACCCGCGGATCCCGCGCGGGGGCCCAAGACCAGCGGGGCCCGACCCGACCAGCCGAGTCCGCGGAGCCGAGTCCGCGGCGACTGGCCGCTACGGCTGGCGGAATGGCGGCTACGGCTGGCGGCTACTTCAGTTCGGCGTCCGACACCGAGTACAGCGACTCATTCCGCAACGCACGGATCAACCGGACGTCGCGCACGACCTCCCGATCCATGACGTCGACCATGACCGCATCCAGACCGTTGGCCGCCGCCATGGCCATGAAGACCCGGCTCAGCGGCGAGCGCAGCCCCGCAGGCGAACCCAGCGACAGGTAGTTTGCTCCGACGACGGTCTTCACCGGGGGCTCGTACATCAGCGGCAACAGGCGCAGCGTCTCGAGCACCGCGGCCGCGTGAGCCTGAGCGTCGCCCCCGCCGAGGTGGTAGACCACCGGGTCCAGATAGATGTGGTCTTGAGACAGACCAGCGTCGGTCACGCGGCGAATCAGGTCGTCGGCCCGGGCGGCCCGTTCGGTCGGATCCAAGGGCGGTTCCCCACCCTCCAGCAAAGGCAGGATGATCTCGAGACCGTGCTCGACGGCGTAGGGAACGAGCTTCGCGAGAACGTCGCCGGGTGTGGCCGATTGTACGTAGTACGCGTTCAGGATCGGTTTGCGAGCGGCCCGCTCTGCGCCCGCGATGATCGCTTCGGCGGTGTGAGCGTCCAGGCTGAGTTGGACATCGGCCACGGCCTGGATCTCGTCGACCAGCCAGGGCAACAGCGCTTCGGGATGCGCGGTGATGTTGCCGATGTTCACGTCGATGACGTCCGCGCCCGCGGCGGCGATCTCGAGCGCCAGCTGACGGATCGAAGCGCCGTCACGTTCCTCGACCGCCGTGAGAACCCGCCGACGCGATACATTGAGATTGTCGGAAATGATGAGCATCAGTGCCCTCCCACTCTCGACCAAGGTCGGCAGAAAAGCCTTACTTCCTCTTAGCTACCCCCGCGCCTGACGGGGTGAAACGGCCGCCGGCGCGTGAGAACCGGCCGGTCGCCGGGTCGGACGAGCGGGAGGTCGCCGGTTGCCCTTTCGCCGGTCACGTCGCCCCCCACGTCACCGTGTACTCGGCCTCGCCCTCGCTCGCAGCGACGCCACGACCGTCAAGCCGCCACCGTCCGCCCAGCCTGAGTTCGTCCGCGGTCGACCCGAAGTGGCACATGGCGATGCCCATGTCGACCCTCTGCAGATCGGCGATGCCCACCAGGCAGACCAACCGTGACTTGGATCGGTAACCTCTGCTCCGGCGCAAGAAGAAGTGCCAATCGTCGCCAGAACGCACGATGCGCCACGGTTGCTTGTTCGACGCGGAAGGAGCCCAGCGGACGGCCTCGAGAACTTCGCCGTAGGCGGCGGCACTTTCAGCGGTGAGCGGTATGCCCCATCGCCCGTCGAAGAACAGCTCTTCGCCGGGCAACCGGCTGGCGGAACTTGCGAACCGGCGCAGGGGGTCCTTAGTCTCGCATCCGGGTACGGGGTACCCGACCGCCACCACCGCGGGCAGCTGCTCGCCGGCACCCAGGCCGATTCCCCGGGCAAAGCCGCTCTTCGAGAACGTTCCACCCAGCCAGCACGTACCGAGGCCGAGATCGGTGGCCCGCAACACCGCCCGCTCCATGAGGTAGCCGTAGTCCTCGAGATCCTTCGGGGCCTCGCCCACCGCACCCGCGATGAAGGCCTGTGCTCCTCTGACGAAGCCGTAGGTCCCCAGCCCACGCAACGAGTCACGACTCTCGGCGGTCGCAGCAAGCAACTCGAAGCGAACGCGCGAACCCAGCGGCCCGTCGGTGTTGGCGAGCAGGAACGCGAGTAGCGCACGCCGTGCGTCCTCGCTGATCGGTTCTCGCACGTACGCCCGCGTCGAGTGCCGTCGGCGGATGAGATCGGTGACCGGCTTGGGAATGGGCTGTTCTCCTGAGCGCAAGACTACCCGCGCAGCACGAACCACCAGAGCAGCCCTCCGCCCCAGACGAGAGTGCTCATTACCAGCACGATGAGAAAAGCAGGATGGCGCGACTTGTGGCGGAACACAGCTCGGCCCAACCACCCACCGGGGAACCCGCCGCCGAGCGCCAAGCCGTGGAGGACGAGTTCGGGCGTCCGTATCCGACCAGCCCGCGCCGCGGACTTGTCCAGGCCATAGAAGCCGAAGGTCACAATGCTCCACGCGGCCACCCAGGCGACCAGCCAAGGCCACGCGACGAGCATGCCGAGGACGAGCGTGAGGGGCACGCCGACGACGAGGGCAAGGCCGACCGCGCGCGTGTAGGGAGGACTCAGCGACATGGGTACAACGATACCACCCAGCCTCCGCTCGGCCGGCAGACGAACCCACCGACGAGTCCCCCGTCGGGCACGTCGGCGGCGCTACTCTGCACCAACGACGAGCGCGTCGGCAGCTTCAGGAGGCGAGCAGGCTTCTCGCCTTGAGGCCCAGGCTCAGTCGCTCCTTGTCTTCGCTGCGGAACACGCTCAGACCCGAGATGTCGGCGATCTTCTGCAGTCGGTAGCGGATGGTGTGCCGGTGGGCATAGAGGTCCTGGGCCGTCTTCGAGAGATTCTCGTCGTTGCCCAGGAAGGTGATCAGCGTGTGCACCAACTGGCCGTCGTTCTGCTTGTCGTACCGGTCCACCGGCTCGATCGTCTCGGCGTAGAGAGCACGGAGCTCGCCCGGCTCGTGTTCCCAGATACTCAGGAGCAGCTTGTACGAGCCGACGCTCTCGAAATGCATGACGCTCCCCAGGCCCTGGAGCTTGCGCCCCACCTTCAGCGCGGCGAGGGCCTCCTCGAAGGCCTTGCGCAGGCCGGCCATGTCGGCGGTGAAGCGGCTGACGCCGACCGAGACCGAGAGGTCGGCCACCTCCCTGCCCAACGCCTGCAAGCGGCTCGTCAGGAGCTCCAGGCTGTGGGCGTCGCGCGCCTGGGGACCGGAGAGGAACACGATCACCCGGTCGGACTTGAGGCTCACCAGCGAGGACGGCTCGAGATCGTTGACCAGACGCGTGCAGCGGTTGAAGAAACGGGCCTTGAGACGCTGCACCTCGTTCTCGCTCAGCTTGCGTGCGGCCATAGTGCGCTCGAACTCGTCGACGTCGGCCACCACCACGGTCGCGCCCCGGCTGATGTCGCAGCCAAGGAAGCTCGCCCGTCGCAGCAGGGAGTCCTCGCTGCTGAACCGTCCTCCGATCAGGTCGTCGACGAAGTCGCCCTTGAGACGCACCTCGGTCTCGAACCTCACCTGCTCGCGCGCCATCTCGACCGCGGCGACGGTGGCCGCATGCTCCAGGGCGACGCGCTCCATCTCGTCGAGTTCATGCCTCTCTGTGATGGTACAGACGTAGCCCAGGCAGGCATGGCTGACCACGATCGGCACGGCGAACATGGGAGGCACTCCCTCCTCCACCAGGTGCAGCAACCGGCTGGGGAAGCGCGCCAGCCCGTCGAACTGCGTGCGCACCGCGGGCCGATCGAGCAGCCGGTAGAGCTCGCTCTCGGGCCAGGGGAAATCGGCCGAGACACCCAGCGGTTCGAGCGACACATCGAGCACGAGCACGGGCTTGTCGATGAGGCGGGCGGCCGCGGTCGCCACCTCGGCCCACCCGCCTCCGGCGATCACCACCTCAAGCAGGTCGTGGTGGATCTCCTGGGACTTCTCGAGCAACGAAGCCTGCCGGTTGATCAGCACCTCCATCACTTCTTGCATGATGCGGGTCCAACGGATCTCCTGCGGCACCTCGATGATGGGGAAGTTGCGCTTCTCGGCAATCTCGAGGATGTCCAACGGGAAGGCGCCCACGAATCGCTTGGGTTTCACGAAGAGCGCCGCCGCCCCGGCCGCCATGACGCGGCGGCAGAAATCGCGCTGCCGGTCGGTGTCGTTGGTGAGGGCGAACATGGTCGAGGCGACGATCTCACCGCCCGAGAGCCAGTCGGCGATGTCCGGGACCTCGCCGACGGTGAACGAGGTCACGGTGCGGTCGAGGCCGGCAGCGCCGGCGAGCACGCGCGCTTGGGAGAGCGTGCCGAGCTTGAGGATCTGTTCGACGGTGACCGTCAGCTGGCGTCCAATCTTCTGCAGATCCGGCCGGTCCCCCGGACGGCTTCCGCCAGGGATTATACCGGTGACTGTACGAATGGCACTGTCCATATGGCGAGAAGCTCCCACGAACCTACTCCGACGTCTGGTGACAGCCGGCATGCCGCATCGAGAGAAGAGAGCCGGCGGGCCCTGCAGAGGGCCGCCGGCACCCGGGCGTCAGGAAGCGGGCGCGGGCTTCTCAATCGGGAGACGCCGACCACTGGGCGCTGGTCCGCCCGAGGTGTGACCGAACACGCCCTCGCCCGAAGACCCGCGCACACCGAAGTCCGGGTAGGCGGCCACGCCCAACTCGGGGATGTCGAGACCGTTCAACTCGTCCTCGGCACTGCTACGGATGCCCTGCACCGCATCCTGCACACGGAAGAACGCATACATGAGACCGAAAGCCCAGACCACGACGACACCCACCGAGATGAGTTGAGCGAAGAACTGGCCGCTGTCGCCGTAGAGCAGGCCGCGAACGGGACCGGCGATCCCGTTGAACCCGGAGCCATAGGTGCCGTCCGCGAAGATGCCCAGCGCCACCAGCCCCCAGAGTCCGTTCACCCCGTGCACCGAGACCGCACCGACGGGATCATCGACCTTGAGCACCCGCTCGACGAACATCACCGAACCGACGACCAGCAGACCGGCGACGGCGCCGATGACGCAGGCCGCCCAAGTGGTGACGAACGCGCAGGGCGCTGTGATCGCCACCAGACCGGCGAGCATGCCGTTCGCGGTCATCGACGGGTCGGGCTTACCCCAGAGCTTCCACACCAGGAACATCGCGGCCACGGCCCCAGCCGAGCCCGCGATGAAGGTGTTCGTGATGATGACGCTCGTCCTCAGATCACCCGCCGACAAGGTCGACACCCCGTTGAAGCCGATCCACCCGAAGATCAGGATGATCGTGCCCAAAATGGCCATGGGCATGTGGTGCCCCGGGATCGCATTCGGACTCCCATCCTTGTTGAACTTGCCCAAGCGGGGTCCGATCACAAGCGCTCCAGCCAGTGCGGCGAAGCCGCCCACGGCGTGCACCACGCCCGAGCCGGCGAAGTCCAGTGCTCCGTGCCCCAGCCCGGCATTGCGACCCAGGGCCGAGAGCCAGCCACCGCCCCACACCCAGCTCCCGTAGATGGGGTAGGTGATAGCGGCCATGAACACGCCGTAGACCACGAAGGCCGAGAACTTCCACCGTTCGGCCATCGCGTTCGAGACGTTGGT
>JAJZQZ010000220.1 GCA_021802965.1 Actinomycetes bacterium | reverse complement strand
ACGCCAGACGGGGCCGGGGCCTGCGCGGCGGACGCCCGAGCCACTCTTCCCTGATGAACACGGCGGCGGCTCCCTGAAGGGAGCCGCCGCCTTTCGATGCAGGTCCAATAGGCTGGTGAGGAACGACGCTTCCTAGTGGATGCTGAGCCCTCCGTCGGCCCCGATCACGTAACCGGTCGTATACGAGGAGTCGCTCGAGGCGAGCCACGCGAAGACGCCGGCGACTTCTTCCGGCTTCGCCCAGTAGCCCAGCGGGATGCGCTCCAGATACTTGTCTTTGAACTTGGGATCGTTGACGATTGTCTCGGTCATCTTGGTCTCGGCGCCGGGGGCCACGCAGTTAGCGGTGATCCGGTACCGCCCGAGTTCGCGCGCGCAGGACTTGGTCAAGGCGACGATGCCGCCCTTGGCGGCCGCATAGTTGACCTGCCCGATGGTGCCGACCAGCCCGGCTACCGAGGTCACCGTGATGATGCGCCCGTATTCCTGCGCCTTCATCTGTTCGACGACGGCCCGGATACCGTAGAAGGTGCCGTGCAGGTGCACATTGATGACGGCGTGCCAGTCCTCGACGTTCATCTTGTGAACCATCGAAGGGCGGGTGAACCCGGCGAGAGTGGTCAGGATATCGATGCGACCGTAGGCCTCCATCGTGGTGGCGGCGAGGGCCTGGACCGCATCCCAGTCGCCCACATCGGTCGGGACGACCAAGGCCTCTCCCCCCTCCGCTTCGATCGCCGCTCTCGTCTCTTCGAGAGGCTCGCGCCGGCGGGCGGCGAGGGCGACCCTGGCGCCTTCCTGGCCGTAGCGGACGGCCACCGCGCGGCCGATGCCCTCGCCGGCGCCGGTGACGATAGCCACTCTGCCGGCGAGGCGGCCCGGTACCGGGATAGATCCCGGCGCAGACAGTTCATTCATCTCGTCCACTCCCTCTACCATCGCGCGCCATCTCGCGGCGCCTTTGCATGATCGTCCGTACCCGTCTTCTTCGTCAGCCGCGCAGCCTACTCGGCCGACGCCTTATGCCCCGACGCTCGTCCGGCTGAGGCTCCGCCGAGCCACGGCCTCCCGTCCCAACCCATCTCGGCGGCGAGGGCGTCCAGCTCCTGCTCGATCCAGGGCGCCCAGTCACCGCGCACCTCTTCGGTCAGACAGTCGTCGGGGGCGACCTCGGCGAAGGTCTGGATGGTGCGCGCGGCCAGATGCTGGTACCAGCGCGTACCCACCCGTTTGAAGTGGGCCACGTCAGGCTTGACCTCGCCGACGATCCGGCCTGGCACACCGACGACGAGGTGGCCGGGAGGCACGTTCATGCCGGAGGGTATCACGCAGCCCGAGCCGATCACGCAGCTCTCGCCGAGGACGGCCCCATCGAGGACGACCGCGTTCATCCCCACCAAGACGTTGCGCCCCACCAGCGAGTTGTGGACCACACACCCGTGACCTAGATGCGCGTCGTCCTCCAGTATCACCTCGCCGTCAGGAGCCCCGTGGAGGGTGCAGCAGTCTTGGATGTTGGCGCCTGCTCCTACCCGGATCGCCCCGAAATCGCCCCGAAGGCTGGCAAAGGGAGCGATGAAGCAGTCCGGTCCCACCTCCACCCGCCCGATGAGGCTGGCGAGGGGGTGCACGAACGCGGTGGGGTGCACCCGAGGGCGATTGCCACCCACCTCATAGCAGGCCATGGACGACTCCTCGCGTGGCAGACATGGCTAGACGAGCGCAAACGGCCGGGGGAGCCGCCGTGCCGCCTAACCTACCATATTGGCGCCGCCGTTCACCGAGATGACCTGGCCGGTGATGTAGGTGTTGGAGCGGCTGACCAGATAGGCCACCAACTCGGCGGGTTCGCTGGGATCGCCCATCCGGCGCATGGGGATGGTCTTCGTGATGGCCTCCATCATCTTCTGGTCGAGGCCGGCCACGAAGGGGGTATCGGTGAGACCCGGCGCCACGGCATTCACCAGGATCTTGTGCCGGACGCATTCGCGAGCCAGGGCCTTGGACAGCGAGATGACGGCGCCCTTGCAGGAGGAGTAGCAGACCTCGCCCATAGAGCCCACGCGCCCCGTGTCGGAAGCCATGTTGACGATCTTGCCACCCTCACCCTGGGCCACGAGGACCTCGAGGGCGGCGCGGGAGAAATTCAGCTGACCCTTCAGGTTGATGTCGATGACCTTGTCCCAGTGCGCGGGGTCGTTGTCGAGGAAGAACTCGACCTTGTCCCACCCGGCGTTGTTGACAAGGATGTCCAGGCGGCCGAAGCGCTCCTTGGCCGCTGCCACGCAGCCCCGAGCGTCGTCGAGACTGGTGACGTTCGCGCGGAAGGGCATGGCTTCGCCACCCGCCGCCACGATCTCATCCGCGACGGCCTTCGCCCCCGACTCGTCGAGGTCCGCGATGACGACCTTGGCTCCCAAGGCGCCGAGCCGACGGGCGATGGCTTTGCCGATACCGCTGGCTGCTCCGGTGACGATGGCCACCGAGCCCTCCATATCCATGGGTTTGCTGGTCGGATCGATCATGATTCCGCTCCTCGTGTGGCTGGATGGATGGTCGCCAGGTGGCCTGTGATGGCTCTCGGTACCCCGGAAAGGGCGCGAATATTGGTCGGTCGGCCAGTCAGGTTCGTGCTAATGCTAGAACACCCCCGGGGACGCTGTCAACAAGACGGCCCGCTCGGTATCCGGCGCGCACCCGCAACAACGGCCTCGCCGGCGCTCACGGACGGGAGGCCAAGACGCGGCGCAGGCGGTAGAGCATCTCCGCGACCTGCCCCCGCGTGGCTCCGCTCCAAGCATCGAAAGTGGTCGCCCCGCGTCCGTGCACGATGCCCATCTCCCACGGGGCCATGACCTCGGGTTCCGCGTAGGCGGGCACGTCGTAGTAGGGCTGCACGATCCCGGCCGGGGGCATGTCGAGCTTCTCTCCACCGGCTCGGGCGACGACCTGCGCCACCTGCAGCCGGGTCACATCGTGCTGAGGCCCGAAGAGCACCCCTCCATCCGACCCCGGCCCCAGGCCACGGACCAGGCCCTCTTCCGCCGCCGCCTCGACGTAGACGAACGGGTATCCGTCGGCCACAGGCACATCCTGGAACGTGGCCTCCATCCCCTGAGAGGAGTCCAGGGGGCCCGCCCCCATCGCGAGCACCACCATCTTGGCGAACTGGGCGCGGGTCACCCTCTGATCGGGCCCGAAGCTGCCGTCAGGGAACCCTGACACGATCCCCGCGGCGGCCAGGGATTCTATCGCCGTCGCGAAACGGTGACTGGGCGGCACATCGCTGAACTGAACGCTGACCCCGGGGGGCGGCCCCGAGGTGGCCGATCCGGGTGCGGCGGCAAAGCCCCACACGGGGTTCGAGTAGTTGCCGGCCGCGTCGTACGTGAAGACCGTGTAGTAGGCGACGGTGGTCCCGGGGTCGGAGAGCCACGGGGGAACCGGGTCTTGTGCCGTCAGCAGGCCGGACGAGGGGGCGGGCATGTCCAGCACGCTCTGGCCCTCCGAGGCCAAGCGGGCGGGGCGGCCCAGGGTGCGGCGAACGGTGACGCCCAAGCGGTCCGGGTCGGCGAAGAGCTGCACCGAGAGCTGCACAGGCGCATCGACATCGCTTCCGGACGCTGTCTCGAGCCCGAAAGCAGGCCGGGGGGCGGTGGCATCTCCGGGCAGAGTTGCCCGCCCCTGGGCGAGCGCCAGTGCGCGCACGGCGTCGACGCGCCCGGCGCCGTACTCGTCGTCCCGCCCCGGGGGACCCAGGTCGACGGAAGAGCGCTGCAGCAGCCGTTGCACCGCGTCCGGCGATAGGCCGGGATCGTACGACAGCAGAAGGGCGGCCACCCCAGCGGTGTAAGCCGCGGAGAAGGACGACCCGGTGAAGACACGATAGTCCAGGCCGGCGATGCCGTGGTATGGGATGTCGGCGGCAAGGATGTCCGCGCCGGGCGCCACCAGGTCGACCTCGGGGCCGGCGTTAGACGAACTGAGGTGCACATCGACCCTGTCCACCGCGCCGACACCGATGACTTCGGGCAGAGCCGCGGGGTAACGCACAGGTACGCCCGCACCGTCGTTGCCGACGGCGGCCACGACCACGACGCCCCGACTTCGGGCGTACAGCACCGCTTCTTTCAGAGGTTCCGAAGGCCACTGGCCGCCGAGACTCACATTGATGACGTCGGCTCCGTGGTCGACGGCCCAGATCATTCCCTCGGCCGCGTCCTGATCGTTGCCCATGCCCTCGGCATCCAGCACCCGCACGGGCAGGATGCGCACCCGCTGTGCGACGCCGGCGACGCCCCGGCGGTCGTTGACGTTGGCCGCGATGATCCCGGCCATCGCCGTCCCGTGGCCGTTGCGGTCGACCGTGTCGGTCGAAGCGAATCCGGTGATGAAGTCTCGACCGGGCAGCACTCTGCCCTCGAGGTCGGAGTGAGGGCCCACGCCCGAATCCACCACTGCGACGGTGACATCGGAACGCCCGGGCGAAGTCTCCCAGGCCTTGGCGACCTGCAGAGTGACAAGAGCATACTGCTCCCAGAACCGGGGGTCGTTGGGTGCCGCGAGGGCACGCACGGTCTGCGGAGGTTCGGCCCAGGCCACTCCGGGCACGTGCGCCAGCGCGGATACGAGGCGCGATGCCTCACCTTGGGCAGGCTCGGCCCGGAAGACCCCCACTTCGGCCAGTGACCCGGGCGGGATCGTGCGCGCGAGACGGGCGACTTGGCGCAACACGGCCCCGACGTCGGCGCCCGGCAGGACCTTGAAGGCCACGGTCTCGTTACGGACCTCTCCGACGCCCGCGGTGGCGCCGACAGGAACGCCGAATGCGACCGCGAGGAGCGCCACGGCGGCCACGGCTACAGACACCAGGCGCTTGAAGCGTCTCACTCGTGCGTCTCGTCGTGGATAGCTGGAATCATAGCCTGGCGAAGTTTACCAGTGCTCCTCGGCCGCGGCAGTACGAGCGTCAGGGCGGGGCCCCCCGGTCAATACTCGAATCCGCGCGTCTGCCCCGGGTCGGGGCAAAGCTCCGCCCTCAGAAGGTGACGGTGGCTGTGGCCTGTTGGTCGAGGAACCGATTGAGGCCGGGCACGAACTTGAACACGAAGGTCTTGGCGGGCATGCGGACGACAGCCTCGTACCAGTTGGACTCGCCCTTGTGGTACTGCAGGTCCACAAGCTCGCCGTTCTTCTCTTCGACGTAGGCGTTGGCCGCCTCGAGAGCGGCTCCCTCGTTACCGCCCGTCGCGGCGAATTGGGCGGCTGCCTGCTCTGCCGCCGTTCGCGCCAGATCGCGCGAGCCGTTGTACGCGACGAACATCGCGGCTCCGTCCAGGGCGATGACCACGAGCAAAACCCCGGCGAGTACGATTGACAGGATGCTTCTCATGACCGCTCCAACGTTTCCGCTCCACCGAAGTCACGCTGTCGGAACCATCGCATCGGTCGGTCACCTGCGCCGTCGGCGCAAGAGAGCAACACCGACCAGCAACAGGACGCCCACTCCTGCGACCCAGGGTATCACCGAACCCGCCGAAATGCTGCGGACACGCACGACCCCTTCGTCGACTTTTGTGTTTCCGGACTTTAGGCTGACGGTGACCTCCGCCCTGCCCCTA
>JAJZQZ010000219.1 GCA_021802965.1 Actinomycetes bacterium | reverse complement strand
CCTACGCCGTCAACTCCGCCTCATGGCTCTTGATGGTGGCGAGTAGGGTGTCGACCGCGGTGGCGAAGTACTCCTTGGGGGTGGTGAGCGGCGGCATCAGGCGGAAGACGTTGCCGTTGCGGCCGCAGACGAAGCTGACGTAGCCCTTGGCGAGCATCTCTCCCTGGATCTGCATGATGACGTTGCCGTCGGCGGGTTCGCGGGTCTTCTTGTCCTTCACGATCTCCATGGAGAGGTAGAAGCCCTTGCCTCGGACCTCGCCGATGACCGGGCTCTTCTCCATGCCGGCCCGCATCTTCTCGAGCATCTCCTCGCCCACGGCGGCCGCTCTGCCTATGAGGTTGTCCTGGGGGTCGGTCATGATCTCGATGTTGGTGCAGCCGACGGCGCAGGAGAGGGCGTTGCCCACGAAGGTGGCGGGCTGGGAGCCCCCGTCCAGCATGTCGTGGTACTTGGCGTCGACCGAGACCCCGGTGAGAGGCTGGTCCCCGCCCACGCCCTTGCCCCAGACCACGATGTCCGGGGTCACGCCGTAGTGCTCGATGGCCCACATCTTGCCGCTTCTGCCGAAACCGCACTGGATCTCGTCCACGATCATAAGGGCGCCCGCCTTGTCGCAGAGCTCCCGGATCATGGGATAGAACTCGGCCGGGGGCACGAGGTAGCCGCCCTCGCCCTGGAAGGTCTCGACGATGACGGCCGCGGGTTCGTAGACCCCGGTGTAGGGGCCGTTCACGGTGTCGTCGGCGTACTTGGCGCAGGCCATGCCGCAGGAGGGATAGGAGAGGCCCGCGAAGCAGCGGTAGCAGTAGGCGTAGGGGAGATGGGTGACCCCGGGCATGAAGGGACCGTAGCCCGCCCGGTAGTGGTAGCTCGTGGTGAGGGCGAGTGAGCCGTTATAGATGCCGTGATACGCCCCCTGGAAGGCGATGATCTCCGGGCGCTTGGTCAGGTACTTGGCGTACTTGATCGCGATCTCGATGGCGGCCGAGCCCGAGGTGGCGTAACAGGTGAAGCAGTTGTTCTTGAGCTTGCCCGGCATGATCTTGGCGAGGGCTTTCGAGAGCTCGAGCTCGGGGGGGTTCACCATGTCCAAGGTGTGCATGAGCTTCGGAGCCTGGCGGATGATGGTCTCGACCACTTTGGGGTGGGTGTGGCCGGTGTTGTTGGTGCCGAGCCCGCCGGTGAGATCGACGAAGACGTTGCCGTCGGGGTCGCGGATGGTAGCGCCCAGGGCCTCTTCCCAGACGAAGGGCAGGTAGTAGCCGCCCACCCGGGTGGGGCTCTCGAACTTCAGAGCCTCGGTCCACATCTTCTTCGACTTCGGACCGGGGACACTCTTGGTCACGATCTTGGGGGCGTCGGGGTAGCTGAGCTCGGAGAGCTCGGATTCGGAGATCATCCCCGGTGCTGCTTTCGCGGCTGCCTTCTTGGGTGCGGGTTTCTTAGTGGCCATCTGTCCTCCTGCTCGTCGGCTGGGCGGTCAAGGGTCGGTGCGACTTATCTTCAGCTGTCTCGAGCCCCGGAAAGAGGGACTGAACGGGGAGGGACTCGCAGTGCCCTTGAGGACGGAAGGTTCAAGACGACAGACACCGGCGCCCCGGCATGCCCGAGCTGATCCTGGTGCCCCGACGCTCGGCGCCGGTCGTGTGCCCCCCGGAACTCTCATATCACGCCCCCCGCAGGCGCCTTGCTATCCGTTTAGTGAATAGCTAGAAGGTACGATATGATGAGCGTCGCCGGGTGTCAAGTCCCATCGGGGGGTGGACTATGGACCTTGCACCGGAATCATCAGCTGGTGCGGGGAGGGTCGGGCGGTCCAAGCAACTAGCGCCAGGTGCTCGAGCCCTGGTGGACGCCGCAAAAAGCCTGCTGCGCGACGGGGGCTTCGAGGCGCTGCGCCTCGAAGCCATCGCCCGCGAAGCGGGCGTGAACAAAGCGATGATCCGCTACTACTTCGGAGACAAGGCCGGCCTCGTGGGAGCCCTGGTCGACGATCTTCTTCACGGGGCCACCGAAGGCTTGGTGGCAAACGCGGAGACCTTGCCCGGGGGAGGAGACCGCCTGCACGCCTATATCCAGGGCACTCGGGAGCTCATGGAGATGCCGGGTTTCATGGATTTCTTCGACGTCCTGCCCCACGCTCTCCGCGATGGCGCGCTTCGGGGCCGCATCGCCGAGCTGTACGAGTGGTATCGTGAGATGAACACTCGGTGCTTCGATCTGCCTCAGAACGGCATCGACGACCGGCAGCGCGCCGCGGTCGCCGCCCTGGTCGTCGCGGCGGTCGACGGGCTCGCCATCCAGGCCGCCCTAGCGCCGGAGACCTTCGACGTCGCGCCCGCTTTTGCGGCCCTGGAAGCGGCCGTGGGCTACTTGTTGGGGAGTCCCTCATAGGCCCTACGCTCCGGCTGGGACTGATCGTCAACCCAGTGGCGGGGATCGGCGGGAGTGTCGCCCTCAAGGGCAGCGACGGGGAGCGCACTGTCCGTGAGGCGCTGTCCCTCGGGGCTGTTCCCCACGCGCCCGAACGAGCCCTCACCGCTCTACGAGTCCTGGACGCGCTCGCCGACCGGCTCCACGTTCTGACGGCTCCCGGAACTATGGGTGAGGACGAGGCCCGAGCCGCGGGTCTGCATGTGGAGGTGGTCGGCTCGCCGAACCGGGGGCGGTTCACATCGGCCGCCGACACTCGGGAGGCGGTCGGGCGGATGCTGGGAGCCGGAGTCGACCTCGTCCTTTTCGCCGGCGGGGACGGCACCGCTCGCGACATCTGTGATGCGCTGGCCGGCCAGGATACGCCCGTGGTGGGTATCCCGGCCGGCGTCAAGATCCACTCAGCGGTCTATGCCGCCAGCCCAGCGGCCGCCGGCGAGTTGGCCCGACGCTGGCTGGACGGCACGATCACGCGCTTGGTCGACCTCGAAGTGATGGACATCGACGAGGACGCCTGCCGTCGCGGTGAGGTACTTGCGCGGCTGTACGGGTACCTGCGGGTGCCCGAGGACCGGTCGCTGACGCAGGGTGCGAAAGTGGGCGGCCGGGGCTTGAGCGACGCGGCGGCCGCCCAAGCAATAGCCGAGCGCGTGGTGGAGAGCATGTCCCCGGGCCGCCTCTACCTGATCGGGCCGGGCACCACGACGCGCGCCATCAAGGACCGCCTAGGCTTGCAGGGCACGCTCCTAGGGGTCGACGCGGTCCTCGACGGTAGCCTCGCGGCCCGTGACGCCACCGAAGCCGAGCTGCTCGCCCTCCTGCCCCCCGGCCGCGACGCCACCATCGTTGTCACGGTCATAGGCGGCCAGGGTTACATCTTCGGCCGGGGCAACCAGCAGCTCAGCCCCGGCGTTATCCGGCGGGTGAGCCCGGAGAACGTGCTCGTGGTGGCCACGACCGCCAAGCTGGCCGCGCTGCCTTTCGGGCGGTTGCGGGTAGACACGGGAGACTCGCAGCTCGACGGTCTGCTCAGCGGCTACCGGCGGGTCGTCACTTCGTACGCGGAGGAGGCGGTCCTGCGCGTGGAGTAGGCCGCCGGAGTCTCGTTCACGGTCCCCCTGATAGCCCGTATTGACGGTATCCCCCGTCGGCCATCTACACGTAGATCACCCTGGGGGTTCGAGCGCCGGCCATGGATGGGTCGACCAGGATAGCTCGGTCGGGCCAGGGCGGCGTACCCACGCGAACCATTGTGTGGCCGTTCAGCTTGATCCGGTCGGCGGGGGCATGGGGGTTGCCCACTCCCCGGAACACCCGGCTGTAGGCGATCGGCCCCAGGGTGACCGCGGCCAGACCGATCGTCGCGGCGACCGCCACGCAGACGACGGCGGCAACCATCAGCCTTCGGCGCTTCAAGGGCTGCCTTCCTCCCGCTGGGCCTCGGTAGGCTGCCCAGAATAACACCGGGCAAGCAACGGTCGCGCCGCGTTGCATCATCCCTGGTTTCTGCTACGGTGGCGCAAGGTCAAGATTGTCGAGGAGGTCCGCGGTGTTCGACGAGAAGACTCCTTTGGTCCACCCCTATATCCCCAATTCGTCGCCGGTGGTACGAGAGGAGATGCTCGACGCCTGCGGCTTGGACTCAGTGGAGGAGATCTACGCCTCCATCCCGTCTCATTTGCGCTTCGACCGGACCCTCGACCTGCCCGCGCCCTGTTCGTCCGAGCTCGAGCTGCGGCGCCACGTCGAAGGTATCCTGGCCAAGAATCGTACCTGCGTCGAGAACCTGAACTTCCGCGGTGCGGGGTGCGCTCAGCACTATGTGCCCGCGGTGGTCGACGAGATCACCGGTCGGGGGGAGTTCCTGACCGCGTACGGCGGACTCTGGTACTCCGACCATGGCAAGATGACGGCCTACTTCGAGTACCAGAGCTTCATGGGCGAGCTTCTGGACATGGACGCGGTGTCCTTGACCACGTACGACTGGTCGACCGCCCTCTCCTCCGCGGTGCTCATGGCCGGCCGCATCACCGGCCGCGATCAAGTGCTCGTGCCGGCGTGCCTGGCCGTCGAGAAGCGCGCGCAGCTCCACAATTTCACCCGTTCGGCCATGACGGTCACGTCCGTCGCGTACGATCCCGCGACCGGGGGTCTCGATCTCGAGGACCTGCAGGCGAAGCTCTCCGACCGCGTGGCCGCGGTCTACATAGAGAACCCAACATACTTCGGAGTGCTGGAGACGGCTGCTGAAGAGATCAGCGCGCGCGCCCACGAGGCGGGCGCTTTGTTCATCGTGGGGGCCGACCCCATCTCCCTGGGACTCATCGAACCCCCGGGAGCCTACGGCGCCGACATCTGTTGCGGCGATGTGCAACCCCTGGGCATCTACATGCAGTACGGCGGGGGCACCGCCGGCTATCTGGCGAGCCGGCACGAGACCCGCTTCCTGGAGGAATTCCCCTGTCTCATCACAAGCATCACCCGCACCGCCGACGGCCGCGGACTGGGCTACGGCTGGGCTAACTGGGAGCAGACCTCTTGGGTCAAGCGGGAGACTTCGCGGGACTTCACCGGCACGACGACCGGCCTGTGGACCATATCGGCGGCCGTCTACCTGGCCCTCATGGGCCCGCAGGGCATGCGTGAGGTGGGCGAGAGCATCCTGGGCAATGCGGCCTACGCCGCCCGGTCGCTCGGAGAGATACCCGGGGTCGAGTCGCCGGCGTTCACGGGCCCTCACTTCAAGGAGTTCGTCGCCGACCTCTCCGGGACCGGCAGGACCGTGGCTCAGGTCAACGCCGCCCTCCTGGAGCGCGGCATCTTCGGGGGAGTCGATCTCTCCAAGGAGTTCCCCGAGCTGGGGCAGGCCGCCCTGTTTTGCGTGACCGAGGTCCACACCAAGGCCGATCTCGACCGATTGGCGGCGGCTGTCGCGAGGGCGGTCCGATGAGCGGCATGCACGGTGGGCCCCCTTACCTGCGCGAGGACTTCCACGCGGCCCGCTGGGAGGAAGCGCCCCTGATGGTGCAGGGCACGCCGGGTGAGCGGGGTGTGCTCCCGCCGAGCGTCGACCCGGCCATCCGGGCGGTCATAGGCGATCCCGCGGCCCTCGTCCCTGCCGGCCTGCTGCGCCAGAAGCCGCCGAAGCTGCCGGAGTTATCGCAGCCTCAGGTGCTGCGCCATTACCTGCGGCTCTCGCAGATGA
>JAJZQZ010000013.1 GCA_021802965.1 Actinomycetes bacterium | reverse complement strand
CACCCGGTCGCTCACACCGGGGGGAGCCTCCCCGTGATCTTGCACCGCTATCGCGTAACCGTCGGGCACGCGTCGCACGCCCAGCAGGCGCAGGGCCTCGAGGAGGTCCGAGGCGCGCAGGTCGCCGGAGCGGACGTCGACGGCCCGCCCGGCGGCCAGTGCCGCCGCCTCGGCTTCTTCGACGATTCGGACACCCATATCGGCGACCTCGTGCAGGTCGTCGGAGAACGTGCGGGCCGCCCCGGGGTCGGCATAGAAGGGCAGGCCGGTCGCGAGGTGGTCGGACATGGCGGCGGTGCTGGGCCCTCCGCCCATCAACGCCCCCCGAAATACCACTGGGAGGCCGCGACGCGTCGCCTCCCTGATCTCTCCGGCCACGACCTTGGTGGCCGACGGGACTATCAGGTGGATCTGATTCTCACCCCGGGCGACGCTGTCCCAGAAGAGCACATCGTTCGTGCCCATGCCGACATCGACGACGAGTATGTGCACGGGAACAGCGCCGCCAAGCGGAGATCGGAGGCTACTTGGAGCCCGTAGACGGGGTGCCGCAGTGCGGCTTCTCCTGGACGATGGGCTCGGTCATGCTTGCTCCGCAGTGCGGGCACTCCTCGAGTTGGTCGTCCACTTCCTTGCGGCAACTGATGCATTTCGCCATCGTGCGCTCCCTCGAGATGGTGTACGTGGCCACATTGTACTCCGCCGAAGGGCGCTCAGAAGTCGAAGAACTGAAACCGGGTCAAGCGCGCGGTGATCCACGTCAGTTGGCCCGTTATGAGAAGCACGCCGTACAGCGCGAGCATGGCGCCAGACACCACCTTGATGGCCGTGAAGTGCCGTTTGGCCCAAGAGAGGGCGCCCATCGCACGAGCGAAGAAGAGCCCGGCCAGCAAGAAGGGCACCCCCAGGCCGAGTGAATAGGCCAGGAGCAGGACGGCTCCGGTGAGCGGGTCACCGTGACTCGCGGCGACGGTGAGGATCGACGCCAGGATGGGGCCGATGCACGGTGTCCACCCGAGGGCGAAGGCCACTCCGGTCACGCCGGCCCCGACAAGGCCCCGTGGTGGAGCAAACGGCAACAGCCTCCTCTCCCGAGCCAGCAACCCAGACGGCAGCACGCCGGCCACGACGATGCCCAGCACGACCAGCAAGACGCCCGTCACGATCTGAAGGATGCGCCGGTTCTGGTGCAGGAAATCCCCGACGAAACCGGCGCCCGCTCCCAGAGCCACGAAGACCAGCGAGAACCCCGCCACGAAGACCGCCGTGCTGAGAACGACGCGCCTGGTGTCCACGTCCAGCCGGTCCACCGAGACACCGGAGACGAAAGAGAGGTAGCCCGGCAGCAGGGGCAGGACACAGGGACTGAGGAAGCTCGCCGCGCCGGCGGCGGCCGCGAGCCCAAGGGCGGCAGGAGAGAGGTCGGTGACGACGGCCACTTCGGGCTCAGACCCGCCGGGAGATCAGCCAGCGCCCCGCGACAGCTGAGTGAGGTCGTCGAAGGTGGTCGCACCGATCTTCACGTTGGCGATGCGGCCTTGCGAGTCGATGAAGTACGCGGTGGGCACGCCCGTGATGGCGTACCGCGACGCGATGTCGCCGCTCTCATCCAGGAGCACGGGCAGGTCGGCGCCGCCTTCCTTCAAGAATGCCCGTACGTCGGTTTCCTGGTCGTTCAGGGCGACCAGCAGAAGTCCTACCTTGTCTTTGTTTTCTCGATAGAACCTATCGAGGATCGGGGTCTCGTCCCGACAGGCCGGTCACCAGCTGGCCCAAAAAACCAGAACGAGGGGCTTGCCCTTGAAGCCCTCCGATGACACTTTCATCCCATCCATCGTCGTTCCCGAGAAGGAGGGCGCCACCTCCCGCCCGGCGGTACCGCCCGCCGCGTGATTCTGGGTGGCGCCGCTCGATCCGCATCCGCCGACGACGCCCGCCAGCAGCACGACGGCGGCAAGGACAAGGGCACCCTGAAGGAAGCGCCGGTGCTTCAACGCGTGTGGTGAGCTTCGGACAGCGCGACCATGGAAGGATCCGCGGGGGCCGTCACCGTGACCGCCGGGTGGCTGAGCGCGCAATCGGCCTCGGTGGGACCGTTGAAGGCCACACCGGTGAACGCCAAGGCGCTGCCTACGAAGGTGCTGGCTCCAAGCACGAGCGCGAGCATCGCCACGAGGACCCAGCGGCGCGAGGCGCGCCGTATGTCGTCCGCCACCAGGCCCCGGATGCGCTCGACCACGTTGCCCTCGTCGGCAAAGGCGGTGATGGTCGCCGGCGCCGTGCGCGAGGGAACAAGGGCTCGGGCGAACTTCTGCAGACTGGACGCGACCACCAGGCGATCTCCGGTGCGGTGGCACGCGAAGGAGTCAGCGGCAAGCTCCTGAGCCCACCTGAGCCGCCGGTGGGCGAACCGGACCCCGGGGACCACGACGAAGGTCTGCGCCAAGGTCTGCGCCACCAGGGTCAGGAGGTTGTCGCGGCCGACGACGTGGCCCTCCTCGTGCGCCAGCACAGCCTCGACCTCATCGGGATCGAGCGTGTCGAGAAGACCGCTCGAGATGACCACTCGAGGCTGAAGAAAGCCGACCGTGTACGAAACTGGAGTCGGGTCGTCTATCAGGACGAGGCGACCCAGAAGGCGCGCCGGCACCAGCGCCCGCTCATCGAACTCCGACCCGCCCAACCCCGAGCAAAGGCGCCGCGAACCGCTCAGCTGGCCCCAGACGGCGGCGGTGGCGTAGACCAACAGGCCCAGCATGATGCCGGCCGCCAGGAACGGCAGGGTGGGACTCGTCCAGAAAGGAGGTGCTTGTACGCACCCGGTGTCGGCGTGGCAGAGGAGGCCCGCCTTCTCGAGGTAACCGTGGGGCATGTAGCGGAACAACAAGGAGGCCAGCAGCAGTGACGTCGCTCCGACCGCCACGACGAGCGAGATGAAATACGCCCACACGAGGGCCCGCGGGGAGACCCGCGAGTCCAGGAAGCGCCGCACCAGCCACGGGCCGGTAAGCAGCAGCGCGTAGGTCAGGCTGAGAGTGAGGAAGGTGATGGCGGGTTCTCTCCGCGCTTGCGAGCGATGAGTTCGGCGAGGACATCCAGCTCATCGTGGTCTTCGGGCGAGAGGTTCTCGACGAAGTGAGCGAGGACGGGCTTGGAGCTCGATCCGAACAGGCCCGCGATGACGCGTTTGACGACCCCGGCGCAGAAGGCGTCACGACTCTCCGCGGGAGTGTACGTGTAGGCCCGCCCGTCCTGCCTGCGCGCGAGCATGCCCTTCTCGGCCAAGCGGCTCATGACCGTCATCACGGTCGTGTAGGCGATCTCGCGCCGCGCCGCCAGGCACTCGTACACGTCGCGCACGGTCGCGGAGCCCATGTCCCATAGGCACTCCATGATCTCGGCTTCGAGCTCGCCGAGTACCTGGCGCAGGCCTGGATTCGACGGATTCAGATTCAGTGGCGACTGCATGGCCCTCCTTTGACGCACCTCATACTACCAAGTGTAGTAAGAGCCGTCAATCGTGGCGGCCGGCGCCGGCCGCCATCTCGCGCTCCAAGCGCTCGAGTTCACGCTTCAACCCGCTCTGCCGGCGCCCCATCGAGAAGATGTAGCCGCCCAGCACCACCCAGATCACGCCGTAGCCGGCGAACAGGAATCCGATGTCTTTCATGATCTCCTCGTCCTATCTCATCAGCAGTTGCTGGCGGAGCCGGTCGACCCTCGACTTCAGGTCTTCCTGACGCACACGCACGATCAGCAGGTACACATACAGCAGCGTGAAGACTCCAAGGGAGAACATCAGCACGAACTCCATCGAGGGGTCGAGGCTCATGCCTTTGCCACTGATGAGCAGCGGATGGATGGTGCGCCACCACCGGATCGACATGAACACGACGGGAACGTCGACGAAGCCCACGATCGCGAAGACCGAAGAGAGGCGGGCGCGCTTGTGGCCGGGCGCCGACGACGCCCTCAGCATGAGATATGCCACGTAGATGAACCACAGCACCAGGGTCGTGGTGAGACGAGGGTCCCAGGTCCAATACGCGCCCCAGATCGGCCGCGCCCAGATGGGCCCGGTGACCAACGTGATGGTTGTGAACATGACCCCGATCTCCGCCGAGGCGGCCGCGATGCGGTCGTAGCGAAGGTCGCGCTTGACCAGATAGATGATGCTGCACACGAAGGCGACGGTGAAGGCCGGGCCCAGGGCGACCCAGGCGCTCGGCATATGAAAGTAGAAGATGCGCTGGATATCGCCCATGACGGCTTCCGTCGGAGCCCACAGCAGCGCCAGGTAGAGCGCCACCAGGACGCCGACAAGCGACAGCAGCCCGAGCACGTCGACCCACATCGACCTCTGCCCGAAACTTCTAGTCGAAGCCAGGGGCTCCGACGCGCCTTCAGTCGTCATGACTTCATTCCTCAACCGTGTAGTCGAAGACCATCACCGAGATGGCCAGGAATACGACATCATAGACCACCAGCAGGCCCAGCCACAGGCTGCCCGCCCCCAACCCGTCGCCGTCGAGCACCCGCGCCGAAGACTTCGCCGCCGCGAGGATCACCGGCACCATGACCGGGAACAGCAGGATCGACAGCAGCACGTCCCGCGTCTTCAGCCCCACCGATACCGAGGAGAACAACGTCCCCACAGAACTGAAGCCGACCGAGGCCAGGAGAAGTATGAGGACCATGGGGAGAAGGGCGCCCACGAGATCGACGTTGTACAGCACCGAGAAGAAGATGAAGACCACTACCCCCATGATGGCGGTGAAGACCAGGTTGCCGAAGAACTTGCCCAGGTAGATCACCGCTCTGTCGACGGGACAGAGCAAGAGCCCCTGCAGGCAATCGTTCTCCTTCTCCTGCGCGAACGACCGGTTCAAGCCAAGGATGCCCGCGAAGGTGAAGGCGGCCCACAGCACGCCCGGCTTCACCAGGTTCTCCTCCCGGAGACCGGGCTCGATGCCGAAGTTGAAGATCAGGATGACCAGGAAGCCGAACAGCAGCATGGAGATCACGGTCTCCCGGGTCCGCAACTCGGCCACGATGTCCTTCTGCGCGATGGCCCAGGAACGGCTCAGGAATCCCATCGGAACTCCTTGCCGACGTAGTCGAAGTAGGTCTGCTCGAACGAAGCCCGATCCACAGACTCGATCGGTTCCCGGTAGACCATGCGGCCCCGCACCTGGATGGCCACATCGTCGCACATCTCGAGCCCTTGCTCGAGGTTGTGAGTGGTCAGGACTATGGTGCGCTCGCCCGTGTGCAACGTCTCGAGGACGTCACGAAGCATGCGCGACGCGTGTTGGTCGAGGCCGGTGTAGGGCTCATCCAGGAACATGAGGTCGGGTTGATGCAGGAGCGCGCGAGCGATGGAGAGCCGCTGCTCCATTCCCCGAGAGAAGGTGGCCACGCGGTCGTCCATGCGCCCGACGAGGCCCACCTCCTCGAGCAGAGACATAGCTCGGTCGCGGAGGTCGGGGACCTGATACATGCGGCCATAGAAGACCAGGTTCTCGTAGGCCGACAGCTGCGGGTACAGGTAGGTGTTGTGCGAGATCACCCCGATGCGGCGGCGCAGCTCGCCGGCGCCGCGCGGCAACTCCACGCCGCCCACGACCACGGAGCCTTCGGAGGCTCCGCTCTGAGTGGACAGGACCTTCATCAGGGTGGTCTTGCCCGCCCCGTTCGGTCCGAAGATGGTCAAGAAACGGCCCGCCTCGACGTCCAGATCGAGCCCGCGGAGCGCGGCGAAGTGGCCGAAATACTTCCACAGTCCGCGTACGCGGATGGCCGGAAGGGTGGTCAAGGTCAGGCCTGCACCTGGATCCCACACGAGCCGCAGAACCGATGGCCGGAAGCGATCTCGGCTCCGCACGAATCACAGATCAGGGCGAGCGCATCCTCGGGTTCCTTGGGAGTGCCCGCCGGCGGCCGGGCGTCGAAGCGCTCGCCACACGATGCGCAAAAGCGAGCGCCCGCGGGGTTCACGCGCCCGCATGAGCCGCAGGCCACACTGCCGGAGGATCCGGCGGGCGCGGTGCTCGCAGCCGCCCCCGCGGGTGACGACCTCCGCGCAGGCGCGGACGCGGCCGCACGCGGCTTCTTGGTCCTGCTCGCCTTGGGCTGAGGCTTCTCGGCTTCGTCGATGGCTTCCAGGATCTCCAGGGCTTCGGCTTTGTAGCGCGCGTCGAGCTCCCGATAATCCTGCTCGGAGAGCTTGCCCGTCTTGTAGTCGAACTCGAGCTCCTTCAACGCCGAGTAGATGGACTCCTTGCGCCGGTACAACTCCTCTGACTCGTCGGACAGCACCGGTTCAGGCTCCTCATCCCACCGGCCCTTGAGCAGCGGGTATCCGACGAAGGCCACGACGGCCAAGGCGACTATGATCTTCACGAGTGTGTCGATGACAGCCATATCAGTCGAACTTCCTCAGTTCTTCCTCGAGCCGGCGTTGGGCGTCCTCGGAGGCCTTTGGAGCGGTGACCTCCACCTCGACCAACTCCTCCGCCGCTCGGCGCACGGCCCATGACTTCACGAGGAAATAGACCACCACCGCCCCGGCCAGCAGGACCACGAACGGCAGGACCCACACGACCATGTTGAAGCCCTTCTTCGTGGGCGACGCGAGGACCTGTTCCCCGTACTTATCCACGTAGTAGGCGATGACCTGGTCGGGCGTCTTGCCGCTCTCAAGCTGCTGCTTGATGTCTTCTTTCGCGGGGATGCCCCAGCCGCAGTCGGGGTGCGGGCACACGGACAGGACCGAGTTACACCCACAGAGGCACATGATCTTGTCCGATACCGAGGACGTGGGCGGAGCCGCCTGAGCAGCCAGGGCCGACGACGCGAGGATCACGAGTGCGACCGGGAGCGCCACCAACCAAGCGGGGCGGAGCACGCCGTGCAGCCTGCTAGACCTCATGTGTGCGTGCCTGCCTTTCATACCGAGCGGCGAGACGCCGCTGATCTCTTCTATCCGGCCAGATGGCCACGATGCCGCCTATCGTCATCACTATGCCGCCGATCCAGAGCCAACTGATGAGCGGGTTGATGAAGACCTCGATGTTGGCCTCGCCCGTCTCGCTGGAGTACTCGAGGAGCGAGACGTAGACGTCACGACCAAGGGTCGAGTACCGATCGATCCTGGTCCACGGCTGGTCCTTGTTGAAGTAGTACTCCTTGACCGGCGTCACCTTGCCTATGTACGTGGCGCCCTGCTTAAGCGTCATGGTCACCTGTCCGACACGCTTCTCGTTCGTGTCGTAAGAGTTGAAGCTGTCGTAGGTGAGCGTATATCCGCCGACGTTCATGCTCTGACCCTTGGTCAATGTGTCGGCGGCCTTCGTCTTGAAGGCCGACGATCCCGTGACGCCGACCAGCAGCAGGATGACCCCCACGTGCACGATGTAGCCGCCGTACCGGCGCTTGTTGCGCCAGGTGAGCGATACCAGCGCCTTGCCCACGTTCTCGTCCTGCATCTGATGGCGCACCCACGCTCCTCGCGCGAACTCGAGCGTGACCGTGGTGAGCACGAAACCGGCCAGGGTGAAGCTCAGGAGCGGGTAGAAGCCGCGGACTCCGGCCACCATCAGGACGATGAGCACCACGATCGCCGCGCTTGCCGGGTAGATGAAGTTCCTCTGCAGATTGGAGAAGGTCGCCCTGCGCCACGCGATCAGCGGGCACACGCCGGTCACGAACATCAGCAGAAGGCCGATGGGCACCATGACCGTGTTGAAGAAGGGCGGGCCCACGGTGGCTTTATTGCCCGTCACGCCTTCGCTGATGATGGGCCACAACACACCCAGCAGCACGGTGAAGGCCATGCCGACCAGGATCAGGTTGTTGAGCAGGAAGCTCGACTCGCGCGACACGAGGCTGTCGAGCTCGTTCCGCGACTTGAGGAGGTCGAGCCGATTGAAGAGCAGCGTGAGCGAGAACACCAGAGCCAGGCCCATGAAGAGCACGAAGAAGACACCCAGCTGCCCGTTGCCGAAGCTGTGCACCGAGTTGATGATGCCCGACCGGGTGAGGAACGTGCCGAAGATGGTCAACATGAACGTGAGGATGATGAGAACCATGTTCCACACCTTCAGCATGTCCTTCTTCTCTTGGATCATGACCGAGTGGAGAAAAGCGGTGCCCGTCAGCCACGGCATGAAGGAGGCGTTCTCCACCGGGTCCCAGGCCCAGTAGCCGCCCCAGCCGAGCGTGACGTAGGCCCACCACGCCCCCATGATGTTGCCGACGGTGAGGAAGAGCCAGGCGAAGAGCGTCCAACGCCGTGTGGAGCGGATCCAGAAGTCACCCAGCCTCTTGGTGATCAGCGCGGCCATCGCGAAAGCGAACGGGATCGCGAAGCCGACGTAGCCCAAGTACAGGGTGATCGGATGGATGACCATGCCCGGGTTCTCCAGCATGGGGTTCAGCCCGTTGCCGTTCGCGGGCGCCACGCCGCCCGGCACCAGCCGGAAGGGGTTGGATTCGGTCGAGATGGTCATCACTAGGGAAAAGAACAGCGCCATCGCCATGAGGATGGAGATGACGTACGGCATGAGCTCGCGGTTCTTGCGCCGATTCTGGTAGACCACTATGGCCTGGAACACCCCGAGGATGACCAGCCAGAGCAGCATCGACCCGGCGTTGCCGGCCCAAAAGGCTGACACCGTGTAGAACCCGTTGAGCTCACGGGACGTGTACGACCACACGTACTCATTGCTGAAGTCGCGGGTGACGAGGGCGTAGATCAAAGCGATGGCCCCGATGACGACGAGGGCCGCAAGGGCGTACACCGAGCGCTCGCCGCTCCTGACGAACTCGCGGCGACCGGTGCGCACACCGACTATGGGAGCGACAATCCCGTACGCGGACACGGCGACGGCCAGCAGCAGGACTGTATAGCCGAGTTGATTCATGCGGATGGATCCTCCACGTATGGCGCCCGGCCTCGACAGCCGGCCGCCTCATGACCCTGGTGCAGTGCAGGCACCCTCTACTGACCGCTCGAGTCCGAGGACTGGGCGGTCGTCCCTTCGGCCTTCTTCTGGTACTTGCTGGGGCATTTGGCCAGCAGGAAGTCGGCGTTGAAGGTGCCGTCGCTGAGAAAGTCTCCCTCGACGACCACCTCGACCGGCTGACCGGGCTCGTCCTTGAACGTGTCCGGCACCGCTCCCGTGTACGTGACGAAGATGGTCTTGTCGGGCGCGGTCTTGTCGTAGATCTTGAACTTGATCGGCTCGCCGACCGCACCCTTGGCGAGGGTGCCGCTGACCAGGTCTCCGGCTACCCGGACGTTGGTCGAAGCACCCTTCGTCGTGAGCTCGGAGACGGTGTAGTAGTAGACCATGTTCTGCCGCACGGCGAAAAAGGCCAGGGACGCTATCGCGGCTACGACCACGAGGCCTCCGATGACGAATTTCAGCTTCTTGCCGCTCATGGGTCCTCAGTCCTTCCTCGTACGTGTCTCTCGTGTATGCATGCCGATGGGGGATCCGTCGCCTAGTACAAGAGCTTCTCGAGGCCGGTTCCCGTGAGCACCTTTTCTGTGGCTTTTTCCGGGAAGAGCTTGTCGGGGCATCTTACCAGAACCTGGGTGGCCTCAAATTCGCCGCTGCCGGTCTTGGAGCCGCTGACGACCACCTTCTCATAGGGGCCGAGCCGATCCGGATAGGGCCCCCTGTAGACCACCATGAGTCGCCCTCCGCCGTCCCCTTCGAGGGCGAAACGCACGACGCCTTGGTCCTGAGTCAGACTGTCGGGAGCGACAGATCCGCCGACCCGTATGTTCTGCTGGTCGCCTCCCGCCTTGACTTCGTCGACCGTGCGATAGAAATCGCCTCCGACGAGCAAGAAGAGCACCGCCCAGAGCACGAGGGCCGCCGCCCCGATCGCGCCCACGATCCATTTCCAATTCCACCTTCGTCCCGCAGTCGCCCCCTCTCCCGTGGAGAGGTCTTTCGGCTCGCCGTTCGTCATCCGCCCTCGCTCGCTCCGAATATCACAAGCTCCCGTAGACCAGTCTGCGCTCGCCCGGGTTCGATCGCGAGCCAGTACAGATCGCGGCCGCTCAGGTAGTAGAAGTGCTTCTGGCCCATGCCGTCGAGCTCGTACCCTCGCACGCCTTGTTCCGATATCGGGCCCACCAGTTGGAACGGTGAGCGACCCTGCCCGATGCGGTCCCTCATTCGCGTGAACAGCGACTCCGCTTCGCCGGCATCGGCGGAACGAGTGATCCACACCGTCGCCTGCTCCGCCTGCCCAGCGTGCCCATAGTGCCCGACCCAAGCCTGGGCCGCTGCCGGCCCCAAGGCCTTGCCGTGCAATTGCTCCACTTCTACCAGCGCCGTCGCTCCCGACTCTCGAGCCACCAGATCGAGCCCCGCCAGCTGAGACGGCCCCGCGAGCGAAGCCGTCGCCGAAGACGGGCCCGCCTCGCCGGACGATCCGCCGCCGCTCGTCCGAGCCGCCTCACGATCGCCTTCCGAGCCACCCCGCCAGATCGTCGCGGACACGGCGCCCACTGTGACCAAGACCACGACGAGAACGGCGACGAGGAGTACCGATCGGCGCCCGTGAACACTGGTCCGCATATTACTACGCTCCGTAGTAAGCGTCAATGCAGGAAAGCGCGGGATCTACCCTTCGCGCTCGTGTCCGCATCGAGGGCAGAAGCGATCCTTCTTGCCCAACTGCGTCCCGCAATCGGTGCAGAAGCGGTCGGGGCCTCCGACAGCCGCCCCCGCGCCTGGCCGACCACGAGGAGAGTCGCCCCGAGAAGCCCCAGAAGGACCCTGCTTGCCTGTCTTCTGCGAGGCCCCGCTCGGGCGGCGCTGCTGGGAACCGCCTTTGCCGGTCGCCCCGCGGCCCGAGGGCCTGCTCCCCTTGTAGAAGAGGCGGTAGGCCACGAGGGCCACCACGGCGACCACCAGGACGATCAGCAGCGCGAGGAACCAAGTGGTGCTTGCCGACCGGCCCTTCGTGGACGTGGTCGCGCCTGTCACCGACGGATCGGTGTCGTTCTTCGTGTAGCTGACGTCGACCCGGATGCGGTCTCCATCCTTGACGTTGGTGAAGCTGTCGGTCAGATATTTGAAGCCCTCAGCATCCGGACCGGCCGGTTGGCCTGACGGCGAGATGTTGAAGCCGGTGGCGCGCTTGGGCTCTTGCACGGTCACGACCAGCGACGGCGTGTCCGCCGGTGATACGAAGACCACTGGGAAGGATTTCGCCCCCTGGGCGGGGATCCCGGGATCGTAGTAGTACTCCAGATGGATCTGCCTGTACGTGGGCACGGTGACCGTGACCAAGTCGTAGTCGGCCCCCCCCGACGAGAACTGAGGGCTCGGCCGGTTGTAGTCGAAAGCGCCCCCTGGGGCGACCATGGCGAAGCCGGTGACCCTCGCGCCCTTGGGGACCGCGTACTTGAACGTGAACGGAAGGGTCACCGTGTCGGGGACGGTCAGATCGACCAGCACCAGCGTCTCCTGGGAAGTGGTGTCGTACTCCGGCCACTCCTGCACCTGGATCTGGGGAGGCAGGATGCCTGGGTTGAGAGCCTGCCATCCGGAGGGAGCGGGAGTCACGCCCAGGCCCGTCGCGCCCGGGGCCGGCGCCGTCGAGGAGCCTGTCGTCGCCGCCGTGGTCGCGGGCGCCGCCCCGGTGGCGGCGGTGCTCCCCGTCGCGGTGGTCGTCGTCTCAGCTCTGGCCGCCGGCGCAGCCAGACCGGCCACCGTCAGCGCGACGATCGATACGACGAGTAGGGCTTTGACCCATGACTCGGTACGTCCCTTCGAACCTGCCCTACTCATACAGTTCCGCTCCTCCGTGACTCCGCGTGTGCGCTCATGTGCGGCGGCGCCGGCCTCCGGCCGCGGCCGCCGTCTTCTTCTTGCGTGCGGGCGCGGTCCGCCGGGCGGGTTGCGACGCTGCACGGGCTTGTATCAGGGTCCCGTGTGTCTCGACCCACCACACGCCGATCGCACCGCCCACCATCATGGCGAGGCTGGTCAGCTGCGCTTGGGTCAGACCCAAGAGCACGGGCTGGTTGGTGCGCCAGAACTCGACCACGAACCGCTCGACCCCCGCCCAAGCGATGTACGACCAGAAGAGAGAACCCGTGTGCCGCAGCCAACGGGGCAGCACCCAGACGAGTAACGCCATGATCACAAGAGAGCCGAAGACCTCGTACAGCTGGGTCGGATGGACCAGGGCGGTTGTGGGCGGAGTGCCCTTGGGGAAGGACATGGCCCAGGGGAGGCTCGTGGGGATACCGTAGTCGTCGCCGTTGAGGAAGCAACCGATCCGACCAACAGCGTAGGCGGCGGCCAAGGCGGGAGCGACGGCGTCGGCCACGACCGCCGTGCGGACCGGCGAAAGGTAGGCCATCAGCCAAACCGCGAGGGCCCCGCCCAAGAGGCCGCCGTACCAGATGAGGCCCCAGCCGCTGAACGCCGCCTTGGAAAGCTGATCGGGGTGGACGATGAGATAGTGCACCTTCGAGCCCACCACGCCGCCGATCATGGCCGCGATCAGAAAATTGTAGACGACGTGCCAGTCCTCACCACGCTTGCGCAACCCCCACGCCGTCACGGCGCCCGCGGTCAAGAAGGCGAGCGCCATCATCACCCCGAAGGAGCGGATGTGGAGAGGCCCCAGATCGAACAGCTGAGGGTGCACGGCCTACCTCTCTGGGGAGATGAGACCGTGCATCTGTGCGTGCATCGAGCTTACGGGGTCGTCGTCGGAGTCACCGCACCACCGTGCGGGTTGGAGCCCGAACCCGAGCCTGAAGTCGACGACATCAGAGAGAGGAACTGCGCGGCCAACTTGCCGAACTCGCTGTTCGGATCGGTGTCGACGACCTTCTGCCACTCCGCCTTGGCTTCGTCTCGCTTGTTGGCGGAGAAGTAGATGATGGCCAGGTTGTAGTGGGCGGCCTGGCTCTTCGGGTCTTCCTTGATGAGAGCCTCGAGATCAGACTGAGCCTTGGCCGTGTCGCCCTTCACCAGGGCGACCATCGCCGCTCCGGCCTTGGCGTCGGAGCTCTTCGGGTCGACCGCGATCGCTTCTTGATAGATCTTGGCGGCGTCATCGGGGCGGTTGGCCTGCAGGTAGGCGTCGCCCAGCGCAAGGAGCACCTTGAGGTCCTTGGGGTTGGCCTTGTAGGCTGCCTCGGCTGTCTTCACGAGATCCTCGGCCGAGGCGGAAGGCGCGCCGGCGCTGCCGGAGGCCGTCGAGCTCCCGTCGACGCTCGGGTGATTAGGCGGGAGAGTGGCGCCCGGCTCGAGGGGGGGCGCCTGCGCCGTCGTGTCGCCCGAGGAAGCGCCTGCCGTATCATCGCCTCCCCCCGTCACCTGCGGGATGATGATGATCAAGCCGACGACCACCACCGCGGCCACGATGATGGCGATCAGGTACTTCTTGTTCATTCTGTCCTTCCTTTCACAAACCGACGGGCCGGGGGGCCTCTCTGACGCTCGCAAACTCGGGGAATACTACACGACGTAGGGAAGCCTGACCACACGCCCGCACCTCCCGACCGCTTCTCTCCCCCGCGCCGACAGCGCAAAGGGGCCCCGCAACCGGGTGCAGCCCTTGCGCAGGCAAGGAACATGCCCTAACATAGGCTTCGTTGTATACCCCAGTGGGTATATAGAATCAGGGATGGTCGGGGACGTGAGATCCGGGAGGCTCGGGAGCGGTGAAGGTCGCGCAGGTCGATTACGAGCGATGCGAGGCGTGCTCGCCGTGTCCGGCTAGGAAGGCGTGCCGGACCAAGGCCCTGATAAAGATGGGGCCTGACGAGCAGGCCATCGTCAAGCCCTCGGACTGTATGGGATGCGGAGACTGCATCGATGCCTGTCCGTTCAGAGCAATCACCATGAAGGAGATGTGACCGTGTTCGAGCTGCTCCACCGTACGCCTAAGAGCTACGAGGATCTCACCCCCGCCCAAGTACGTGAGTGGCTCGGCGAGGGCCGCCCCTTGCGGCTGATAGACGTGCGCAGTCCCGGCGAGTTCGCCCGCGGCCACATCAAGGGCGCGCTCCTGATCCCTCTCGGGGAGCTTTCAGCTCGGGCCGGTGAGATCGAGCACGACGCCGAGGTCATCGTCTACTGCCACAGCTCGGCCAGAAGCAGACGCGCGGCCGAGCTTCTCTCCAAGCTGGGCTACTCCCACGTATACAACATGTCCGGCGGCGTCGCCGCCTGGCCCTACGGCCTGAAGGCTTCGTGACGACCTCGGAGGCTACTAGTACTGTCCCCGTCCTTGCCTGGCTCTGTCCGCCGTCCGGCGCCAGAAGCTGCCGGTGATCATGGACTTGGTCAGCCGCAAGGGCTGCGTCAGGACCAGGTAGAGGTGGATCATCGTAAAGGCGATGAACACCCACGACACCAGGTAATGCGCCTGCCGGAGACCCATGAGGCCGCCGAAAGCGCCGACGACGACACCCATGCCCGCCGGCCAGTACAGTGCGAAGCCTAGGACGGCCTGCACCGCTGAAAGCGCGAACAGCAGCACGTACGAGATGATCTGGAGCGGGTTGTATTTGCCGTAGGCGGGCTTCCGATCACGAAGGAACAGGTAGTACTTGATCGTCTGCCACGTGCCGCCCAGGTTGCGCGGGGTAGGCCCGGCCACACTCCACTTGCCCAGGGCGAAGAACTGATACACGTGGAACACCCCGATGAACGAGAAGACGTACATGTCGACGAAATGCACCATCCGGGCCGCGTCTAGACTGCCGAAGACGTTGTACGACGGCGCGTGGATGGCTATCCCCGAAAGGACCAGCAGGATCAGGTTCAGAAGATGGACCCAGTGACCCACACGCTCTATGAGGTCGTGGTTGCGGATGCGCTGTAGCGTGGCCATCGCGCCTCACCCGCCCCTACTTGACCCGGAACTGGAGGATCTGATTGCTCTTCGGTTCAATCACGTGAACCGAGCACGCCATTCAGGGGTCGAAACTGTGTAGCGTCCTGAGCACCTCGAGGGGCCTCTTCGGGTCGGCCACCGGGGTGCCGATGAGGGCCTGTTCCACCGGTCCTCGGATCTTGTTGGCCGTGGCCCGCGGGCTGAAGTTCCAGGTCGACGGCGTGATGATCTGGTAGCGCCTCACCGTGCCGTCCTCGAGAGTGCACCAGTGGGCGAGGGAACCCCGCGGCGCATCCCATCCGCTGAAGCCGCGCCCGGTGGGCTTGTCGGGCACCGGGGTGTAGAAATCCATGTTGCCGGCAGCCATGTTCGCACGGAGCTGAGCCAGGTACTCGAAGGTCTTGTCGGCGACGATCTTGACCTTGAGCACGCGGGCGGCGATCCTGCCCAGGTTGGACATCAGCACCTTGGGCTCCCCGGGGTGGCCCAGGGCCTTCAAGGTGTCGTCCACCAGCTTCTTGGCCGGGTGGTCGGCGCCGCCGGACACGTAGGCCATCAGGATCTGCGCGAGCGGGCCCACTTCGGTGGGGACCTCCTTGAGATGGGCGCTCTTCTCCCACGCATACCGCCCGCTGCGGTCGATGTCCTTGATGCCCTCGGTGCCGACGAAGTCAGGACCGGTCCTGCCCTCCCAGGGATGGAGGCCGCCTTCGTACTGGGTGTTCCAGGAGCTCGTCACCCATTCCCTGACGTCATGCTCCTGATCGATCTGCTGCACCGTCAGAGCGCCGTCGAGGGCTCCGATGAGGGCGCCTCGCGGAAAGAGACGCTTGTACGGGTCGCCCGTAGCGAAGTCCTGGTCGAGAACGCCCCAAGAGAAGTAGTTGCCGTGGCCCGAGCCTACGGCCGCCTCGTCGAGATAGAAGGGAGCGATGGCGAGAAGATCGGGCAGGAGCGCGCCGTCGATGAACGCGGCGACCTCCCGGCACTTGAACTCGAATCGATCGAGCTGGTCCTGGTGGGGCACCGTCGAGTAGCCACCGGGAGGCGTGGACATGTGGTAGGGGAACTTGCCCCCGAAGACCGCCGACGCCTCCGAGGCGATGGCCTGGATGCGGATGGATTCCAGGTAGTGAGCGGTCAGCTGCAGGTTCAGCTCGGGATCGAGCTTGTAGGCGGGATGGCCCCAGTACCCGTTCTCCAGGAACCCGAGCTGTCCCGAGTCGACGAAGGCCTTGAGGCGCGCCTGCACGGCCTTGAGTTCAGCCGACGTGGTCTTCGCGCTCAAAGCGCTCACGACGTCGACATAGTCGAGGCCGTTCAGCACGTAGAACCAGAGGACGTGGTCGTGCAGTAGCTGGGCGCACTCGAGCAGGTTGCGCATGAGACGGGCGTTCTCGGGGATCTTGATTCCGGCGGCGTCCTCGAGCGACATGGCCGAGTTCATCCCGTGGGGTGTCGGGCAGACACCGCACACCCGGTGCGTGTAGTGCCACGCGTCCATCCATGGCCGGTTCTCGACGATCATCTCCAGGCCGCGGAACAGGGTGCTGGTGGTCCAGGCGTCGACCACCTTGCCGTTGTCGACCTCCACCTCGACGCGCAGATGGCCTTCGATCCTTGTGACCGGGTCGATGACGATCTTGGCCATCTACGCCTCCTTCTCCTCGATCACAGTCTCCTCGCCCCCCTTGCCCAGGCGGCCCTTGGCCGCCGTAAAGGCGAAATGTGCCCCGATGCCGACAGCCGTAGCCGCCGCCAGGCCGATGCCGACGGTGTCGGCGCCCACGCGCACGCCCCGCAATCCGGGCACCGTCACCCCAGGCATGGGCGCGTAGAAGTCCTGGAACTTATCCCAGAAACCTTCCTCAGCACATCCGATGCACTGCCCCGAGCCCACGCACCAGTTCTCGTGGTTGTTCCACAGCACGGTGGCGCAATCGGCGTACGTGTGAGGCCCGCGACATCCCATCTTGTAGAGGCAGAGGCGCTCGTCCTCGCCCGGGCCCCCGAGCACCTCCACGAACCGACCCTCGTCGAAATGCGCCCGGCGGGGACACTCGTCGTGCACCTTGCGGCCGAAGTGCATCAGGGGCCGGTTCCAGCGGTCGACCTCTGGCGCCTTCTTGTAGGTGAGGAAATAGGTGATCACGCTGGCCACGTGCACCGGGTTGACCGGGCAGGTGGGGAGCTGGATGAGCTTGGCCGTATCCATCGCGTTGTCGCGCATGAAGGCCAGCATGCCCATGGCCCCGGTGGGATTGGGGTACGCGGCCTGCACGTTGCCGAACGAAGCGCAGTTACCGACGGCCACCACGAGGGCGGCGTTCGAGATGGCCTGCTTGGCGATCTCCACCGACGTGCGGCCTCCCACGGTCATCGCGTTGGGGATCTTCGTGGCCACCGATCCCTCCACGACAAGGACGTAGGCGCCCTTCTGCCCCTCGACCGTGTCCGAGTAGTTCTGCTCCGCCTGAGCGCCGGCCCCGGCCATGAGGGCCTCGTGGTATTCGAGGCTGATGAGGTCGAGCACGATATTGACGAAGTCGGGGTAACGCGACTTGGAGGTCGACTCGGTGCAGCCGAGGCACTCCTGGAAGTCGACCCAGACCACGGGCGGCCGGAGTGCGGACTGCTCCAGAGCCTGGGCGATCCGGGGTACGGCGGCTTGACCCAGCCCCATGATCGCCGCCAGTGCGGCACACCCTTTGAGAAAGTCCCGGCGCGAGAAGCCGCGCAAGGCAAGGATGTCATCGAACTCGCTCAAGCCCACCCCCCTGGTCGATGTGTCGGCGGCTCGGTGGCCGCCTGCCATATTACGGGACCAGGGGCGAGAGGTGAAGCGCCCAAGTGCCGCGGGCTCGGATGACGAGGCTTCGATCTTCGGCGGCGTCCTAGGCGTCGAAGCGGGAGAGCTCGTCCAGCAGTCGAGCCTGACGTTCGTCTTCGGTGACCTGCCCATCGTCTACGATGACCACGGCCACCGGCTCAGGTCTTCGCCTCCAGCTGACCAGCAAGAAGATCACGACCGCCGCCGCCGCCGCACCGGCGAGGAGCGGGAAGAGGTACAGCACCGAGCCAAACCCGCGCATGCGGGGGGAGGCGAGGATCTTCTCGCCGTACTGGCTCACGAACGTGTCGAGCACAGCGTTCTCACCTTTGCCCTGAGCCACGAGCATCCTGACCTGCGCCTTCACCTGCGCCGCGGCGTCGCTCTCGTGCACCGCGACTGTCTGCGTCCAGCAACAAGGCGCTATCAGCTGCGCATCGATCTTGCGCGCGAGGGCTTCTTGCTCCGGCGTGAGCGCCGACGCCCCCGATGCGGGCACGTCGGCGGCCAGGGCGGTCCCGGCGACCCCGAGGGTCGCCAAGACCGTCAAGATCAGCACCAAAAGAGCCGTCGAACTGGTCGCCAGGCGAGACCTGCCGGAAGAAAGCGACCTATCGGTCGGCACGAAGCAGCGGTGTAGTCGTTGGAGCCCCACGGGACCCGATCAGTGAGCTCAACCGAAGCCGGAGTGGCCGCAGCCGAGCGAGGGACTCGAGCCGGCGGAGCCGCTCGACCGGACGCTGCTGGAGACCATGAAGCCGGTGAACCGCTGGTCTACCGACCTGCTCCCGCAATCGGGGCACACCTTGGCCTCGTCCTTGAGGAACCCTTGGACGAAGACCTCGAAGTCGCAGCCGCATTCCCCGCAGCGGAGATCGTACGATGCCATCTAGTCCAACACCCCCATCTCTTTGAACTCGTTGACGATCCACGCGAACGAGATGACCGGCGGCTTCTTCACCTCATCGCCCACCACGACCAGCGGCACAGACTCGCCGCGTTCCAAAGCCTCGGCGATAGCCTGGATGTCCTGCGCCTCGGGGCTGTCCACGTCGACGTACTCCACGTGCAGGTGCTCACCATAGTCGAGCTGCAGGTAGCGGTTGATGTAGCCGACCGTCTCTTCCAGAGACAGAGGCGGGGCTCAGCCTCCTCCTCGGCATGCATCGTACCTCCGCGAGCCCACCACGACCAGGTGCCCCGTCTTGACGGCTTCCATAGTCTCCTCCTGAGGAGCCGGCCCGTTAGGCAAGGCCGAACTCCTTCTCGTAGTCTTTCTGACTCCGGGCGCCCACCAGCTGCGTCTTGACCTTGCCGTCTTCGAAGAGGATGACGGTGGGGATGCTCATGATCCCGTAGCGGGCGGCAAGCTCCTGGTTCTCGTCGACGTTGACCTTGGTGACCTTGATCTTGCCGTCGTGCTCTGTGGCCAGCTTCTCCAGGACCGGCCCGACCATCTTGCACGGGCCGCACCAGGGTGCCCAGAAGTCCACTACCACCGGGCCCGAAGCGCTGATGACGTCACTCTCGAACGACTGGCTTGTCAGGTCTGCAACGATGCTGGACATCTCCCCTACTCCTTGTTCGTGCTGTATGACGGCATTGGAGCCGCCGGGACTCTGTATACCCTGCGGGGTATGATACCAATCCTTGGGCCTCCTCGACAAGCGCCCGACCGGATCGACACGCAAGGTGCATGGGGTGAGGTACCCGGCGCCCGCCTCGGGGTAACGTACTCGACAACGACGAGCGGCCGTGCCGGGATATACTCCGGCACCATGGGTAGCGTGCGAACGGGACGATGGGGCATGTGGGGGGCTTTCTGCTCCTGGGTCATCGCCACCCCATGGATGGTGTGGACCCTGGTCGCGATCGATCTCGGGGGAGGCCTCGCAGGCTACATCTGGTGGTACGGCGGAGACATCGTGGCCGCTCCCCTGTGGAAGCTGCCGTTCGTGCCCGACAGCCCGCTCTCAGTCACGCTCGCGGCCATCGCGCTCGTGGCCTTCCACCGCGGGCGCCGCTGGAACATGCTGGGCCTGATGGCGGCGTTCGGATTGATCAAGTACGGCCTGTGGACCGATTTCGTCTGGTTCACCAACCACCTCTCGTCAGGCGCCGGCTACGATCTGGAGGCTTGGGCCCTCACCCTGGGCCACACCGGCATGGCCTTGCAGGGGCTGGTGCTGCTGCCCCTGCTCGACATCCGCGTGAGGGATGCCCTCTTCGTGACGGCATGGTACGGATTGAACGACCTCCTCGACTACGGCCGGGGCGGCCACCCCCGGGTCCCGAACCCCTGGGATGCCGGAGCGATCACCGCTTTCGCGGTGAGCAGCACCGTGGTTCTATCCGCCACATTCATCAGCATCGCCCTGGCTCGACGACGTCGGGCAGCCGCGCCGGTGCCCCGACCAGGCACCTGACCGGGCGGGCCGAGCAGGCTCGGCCGACCGGATCAGTCGGAGGCCGGCTCACTGCGGGCGGCGACCCGCGCCACGAGTCCGGGCGACAGCAACTTGCGCCACAACCCCGACGAGACCAACCACGGGATAGGCACGCTGTTGGTGAGCACGCCCATGGCCCCCTGCGCGAGGCGGGCGTCCCGCCGAAGAAGGCGCACCATCAGCCCGTTGCCCCATTCCTGGCACAGGACATGCCAGAGCAGGTATCCGCAAAGGAACTCCCGCCTGAGGGTGGCATCCAGCGTGGCCTCGTAAGTCGCCAATTCGCTCTCCGTGCCTGATCTCAGGAACGCGCCGATCGCGTCGGCCGCGATCTGCCCACTCTCCAAAGCGTAGGCGATGCCTTCGCCGGTCAACGAGTCCACGAGGTTGGCGGCATCGCCCGCGAACAACATCGACCCGACCCGGCGCCTGCCCTGCGGGTAGTTCATCTGCAAGGGGAACGAGACCGGCTCGGTCACCAAGCGCGCGCGCCGCAGGTGCGGCCAAGCCGAGGACGCAGGTCCGGTGAACCAATCGAAAAGGGCGCGCAGGCCCTCGGGCCGGCGGCGCAAAGACGACGTGACCAGCCCCATGCCCACGTTGACCGGCCCTCCCGGACGTCCACTGGGAAAGGCCCAGCCGTAGCCGGGCAGGAGATAGCGGTCGAGAAAGAAGACCTGGTCCTGGCTCAGTCCCTCCACACCCTCCATGTACGCCCGCATGGCGACCGCGCGAGGCTTCAGACAGCCCTTGGGAAGGACGGTGCGCGAGAAGGAGCCTCTCGAGCCGTCCGCCGCCACCACCACCCGGGCTCGAAAGGAGAGCGGTCGTCCGTCGGCGTCGACCGCATGCACCAGGTGACCGTCCGCGAGCCGCTCGGCCTTGAGAGCCCGGACCCCCTCGCGCACGGTCGCACCGGCATCTCGGGCCGCCCGGACCAGCAGCGGATCCAGCTCCCGCCTGGGCACGACGTAGGTGCGGGCGGGCGCCTTGCCATATGCGGGCAGACCCGCGCGCACCACGTCGCCCCAACTGCTGACGATCCGCACCTGATCGGTGGGCCGGTACCCCAACTCTCGTATCCGGTCCTCGACACCCATCCGCCGCAGCATGGCGACGGCGCGGGGAGCAAGAGCATCTCCACACACTTTGTCTCGAGGAAAGGACCCCCGTTCGAGGACCACCGCCTGGACTCCGGAACGCCCGAGAAAGAGCGCCGTGCTGCAGCCGGCGGGCCCTGCCCCGACTATGAGGACGTCGACCGCGACGGGGGAGTCACGCGGCAACCGGGTACCCTTCGTCTGCCAGCGCGTCGAGGATGACCTTCTCGCTCACGACCCCGTCGTCGTACGCTACGTCGACCGACTTCGCGTCGACGTCGACCTCCACCTTGGAGACACCCTCCATCTTGCCCAGTACTCGCTCGATGGTCATCTTGCAGTGCATGCAGCTGATCATCGGGACTTGGTACGTCTTCTCGGTCATCGCCTTCTTCCTTTCTCTCGGATGGGCATATTTGCTATAGTACCAATACCCCCTACCCCTATAAACGGACCTCGTAGACACAAGGAGCATCATGGCCTCTTACCTTGAGGACAAAGCGAGGTTGCAGGCCCGTCTTCGCCGCATCGAAGGCCAGGTCCGCGGCCTGCAGAAGATGATCGACGAGGAGAAGTACTGTGTCGACGTGCTCACTCAGGTCTCTTCGGTCATGGCCGCCCTGCAGAAGGTGGGCATGATCATCATGGAGGATCACATCCGGGGTTGCGTCCGGGGGGCTCTCACCAACAGCTCAGACGGCGCCGCCGCCGACCGGGCGATCGCGGAGCTGCTCGATGTGGTCGAGCGGTTCGTCAAGGCCGGACCTGTGGGCGACCCCGTGGGGAGCTCGCCGGACTGATCTGCCGTGGGGCGCTCCCGCATCCCGCTCCGGACTACCCGCCGTCGATCAGACGCACCAGGAGCCGTTCGGACGCCGCAAGGCCGACGAACACCGAGCGGGCCTGCACTTCCACATGCACCGGGCCAGATAGTGGGGCGAAGCCGACCACGGTTATCAGCGCCCCCGGCACCAGCCCCAGCTCCTCGACGTAGCTCAGGAGCTGCTCGTCCTCGGCCTCCACGCAGCGCAAGACCACGTGTGAACCGATGGGGGCCTCGCTCAGCTTGATCAGCTCCTCCGACACGAAGTCGGCCCCGGGGATGGGATTGCCGTGCGGGCAAGTCAGGGGGTAGTCGAGGGCCCTGGCAAGGCTCTCCTCGACGGCGGGCGAGATGACGTGCTCGAACTTGCAGGCCTCGTCGTGGGCCTGAGACCAGGGCATCCCCAAGATGTCGGTCAGCAGCCTCTCCGACAGCCGGTGCCGGCGGATAAGGATCTCGGCCGCCTCCCGTCCCGCGGGGGTGAGCCGAACCTCACGACCCTCGTCGTCCGAGACGAAGCCCTCCTCGCGCAACCGTCGCAGCATCTCCGTTACCGTCGGCGGCGAGACGCCCAAGTCCTCGGCCAGGCGGGCCGCGATGACGCGCACGCCCCGGGAATCAAGCTTATAGATGGATTCGAGGTACTCCTCGATTGCTTTGGTCGGCAAGAAGTCCCGCCTCTTGGTAGGTGAGGGATCGCTTCGAGTATACCGTCCTTGCCCCCCGCCGTGTCCATGCGTATGGTGTGGGGCGACAGGCTGTCGAAGAACGATCTTCGCCACGCGACAGGGAGGAACCGCCGATGCCAGGCACGCTGTGGTTCACACGGTCCGACTCGCTTGGAAGCGATCCCGTCATCGGAAGGAGTCTCTTCCAGGCCTTCTGGAACAGCCTGCACGACGAGCTGACGGAACCGGGCACGTTCGCGTTCATGAACCGCGGTATCTTCCTGACGCTCGACGACTCCCCGGTGCTGGAGGCTTTGCTCAGGCTCGAGGCCGCGGGCTCGAGGATCATGTCGTGCGGCACCTGCCTCGACTTCTACGACGCGAAGCAGAGACTGGCCGTCGGCCGCGTCGGCACGATGGCTGAAGTGCAGCGATCGATGGCGCTGTCCGACAAGGTCATCACCCTGTGACCGCGACCGCACTCGGTCACCGTCTGCTGCTCTTCCCGTCGACCCACCAAGCGCTGGCCGCGGAAGAGTGCCTTCGGGCGGCAGGGGTGAAGATCGAGGTGGTGCCTACCCCGCCCGAGTTCAGCTCGGGGTGCGGGTTGGCGATACGGGTGATGCTCTCGGACCTCGAGGGCGTCCGCGCGGCACTGTCCCTGCACGGTGTGCGGTATACCTCCCCCAAAACAGGGTAGACTGGGGCGAGTCTCAGAGTGACGGTTCGTTCCTAGCGACCACCACAGGCACAGGCGAGCGGAGGCGGCCATCGCGCCATCGAACGACAGAGGATGGGGCCCTTCCGGCCCTGAGGGACCCCGGCCTCCGCGGAACTTGCTCGAAGCCCTGAGCATGGCCATGGGTTGGATGGCCAGCCGCCAGGAGGGGGCCGGCGCCGACAAGGGGCCCCGAAGGCCGCGCAGCCCGATGTCGCGGCGGCGGCGCTTGATCATCGCGCTCGGCGTCGCTGTCCCGCTCCTCTTCATTCTCCTGGTCATTCTCGCCGACGCCTGGACGAGCCTCCTCTGGTATCAGGAGCTCGGGTACCAGCAGGTGTTCTGGACGCGGGCTCTCATGTCCCTGGCCGTGGGGGCGGCGGCGGGGGCGCTGTTCTTCGCCGTCTTCTTCGGGAATGTCTACTTGGCGCGCCGGCTGTCACCAAGACTCCGCGTCGCGTCGACCGGAGACCCGGATGTGCTCGAACTCGTGCAGAGGCGCCGCTTCCCCGTGCTCCTGCTCATCCTATCGTTGGTCATCGCGTTCTTCGTGGGTCTGGGCACCGGGGGCTCGTGGGAGACCGTTCTGCTCTTCGCCCGCCGAGTAGCCTTCGGGTTCCAGGACCCCATCTTCCACCGGGACGCCACCTTCTTCGTGTATCTGCTGCCCTTTGTCACGACCCTGCTGTCGCTGCTGACCACCATCCTGATCTTGACCTTGATAGGCACGGTGTTCATCTACCTGCTCGACCGGGCGGTCACTCTGATCGACGGTCGTCGCCTGGTCTTCGCGCCCCACGTGAAGGCTCACCTCTCCTCCCTAATCGCGGCCGCCTTGCTCCTGAAGGCCGTCGATTACCTCGTGCAGGCGTGGGATCTCGTGCTCTCTCCGAGCGGACTGATATTCGGCGCGCGGTACACCGACGTGCACGCCCATCTTCCCGTCTTGCGCATCCTCGCGGTGGTGGCGGCGATCTCGGCAGTGATCCTCCTCATCAACATCCACTACAAGGGTTGGCGCCTGCCCATCGTGGCGGTCGGCCTGATCGTGGCCTTCTGGGTGGTCGCCGGGCAGATCTACCCGGCCCTGGTCCAGCAGTACCGCGTGTCGCCCAACGAGGTCGAGGCGGAGACGCCTTACATCGCCGACAACATCGCGGCCACCCGATGGGCCTACTCCCTCGACCGCATCACAGCCAAGGCGTTTCCGGCCGACGGCCGGCTCACCGCGGCCAACATCGCAGCGAACCCCCTCACCATCGACAATATCCGCCTGTGGGACCCGGGCACGCTGCTCGACGCATACGAACCCCTCCAGGAGCTCCGCCTCTACTACAGCTTCAGGGACGTGGACGTCGACCGCTACACGATTCAGGGCCGCTACCGTCAGGTGATGCTCGCGGCCCGCGAGCTCGACCAGACCAAGCTGCAGGCTCAATCGCAGACCTGGGTCAACCAGCACCTGACGTACACCCACGGCTACGGGGCCGTTGCCAGCCAGGTCAACGGGGCCACGAGTGAGGGCCTGCCGGACTTCTGGCTGTCGGACATCCCGCCCCACTCCCCCGTGGGCCTGAAGATCACCCGGCCCCAGATCTACTACGGCGAGCTCGGCAACCAGTTCATCGTGGTGAAGACCTCCGCCAAGGAGTACGACTACCCCAAGGGTCAGGACAACGCCTACACCACCTACGCCGGCACCGGGGGCATCGGCCTCGGCAGCTTCGCCCGCCAGGCGGCATTCGCCTTGCGCTTCGGCACTCTCAAGCTGCTCCTCACGGACTATCTGTCGCCCGACTCTCGCATCATGTACCGGCGTGACGTGGGCGAGCGGGTCAAGACCATCGCCCCCTTCCTGCACTACGACCGCGACCCCTACCTGGTGATCCGCGACGACGGCAGCCTTGTCTGGATCTGGGACGCCTATACCACCGCCGACCGGTTCCCGTACTCCCAGCCCCGCGAAGGCGGAGTCAACTACGTCCGCAACTCGGTCAAGGTGGTCGTCGACGCCTACAACGGCGGCGTCACCTTCTACCAGATCGACCCCAAGGATGCGGTGGCGACCACTTGGGGAAAGGTCTTCCCGGGTCTCTTCGTCCCCGACGATCAGCTCCCGGCCGACCTGCGTCGGCACCTGCGCTATCCGGAGGACCTGTTCTCGGTGCAGGCCTCGGTCATAACCACCTACCACATGACCGATCCTCAGGTCTTCTACGGCAAGGAAGACGTCTGGGAGGTGCCGAGCCAGACGAACCAGACTGAGACCGTGCCCGTCGCCCCATACTACGTGATCATGGCTCTTCCCGGTGAACCGGCCGAGGAGTTCCTCCTCATGCAGCCCTACAACGCCCTCAAGAAGACCAACATGGTGTCGTGGATGGCGGCGCGGATGGATGGCGCCCACTACGGCGAGCTCGTCATCTTCGGGTTTCCCAAGGACAAGCTGGTGCCCGGGCCGCCCCAAGTCGAGAACAGCATCTCGAACGATCCCGCGATCTCCGCGGCCCTCACCCTGTGGAGCCAGGCGGGCAGCAAGGTGATACGGGGCAACCTGCTGGCGATCCCCATCGACGACGCACTGCTCTTCGTGGAACCGCTCTACCTGCAGGCCACCGAGAACCCGATTCCGGAGCTCAAGCGCGTGATCTTGAGCTATAAGGACCAGGTAGTGATGGAGCCCACCCTCTCCGGCGCCCTCGAGAAGCTCTTCCCGCCGGGAGGGGGCCCGGGGACGACGGTATCAGGAGGCACGACCACCACCACGCCCCCGGCCGGCGGGACGACCACGACCACGGTCCCCTCGACCGGCACGACCACGACGGTGACCAGCCCGACGACCACGGTCCCCAGCGGCACCACCACGACGACGGTTCCCGGCGCCCCGCTGCCCACCGATCCCGCCGCGCTGGCCGCCTTGGCGCAGCAGCACTACGAGGCGGCCCTCCAGGCGCAGAAACAAGGGGACTGGGCGGAGTACGGCCGGCAGATCGACGAGCTCGGGCGCGTCTTGGCGGCGTTGGGGGCGGTCAGCAAGTAGCGTCGGCGGCGCCGCGCGGGCGAGCCCCCCGCCGGCTACAGACCCTCGGGCAGCACCGTGGAGTCCGAGCCTTCGAGCCGGGGCAATAGAGCACTCCGCCCCGTCTTCTGCAGGGTGACCATGGTCTCGCCCCACGCGAGCTCACCGGCTCCATCGACGTCCGTGAGGACGAGCAGGCGCCCTGGGTCCACCCCACTGCCCGAAGCGTACCGGCCGCTGTGCTCGTGCCCCCGACCCAAGGGCATCGCCACCATGTCCGGCCCGACGCCCGGATAGACGTACACGGGCACTTCGAGCGAGCCGGAGGCGGAAGAGACCTTCACCACGTCGCCGGTGACCACCGCCAGCTCCGCGGCGACGCCGGGGTTCACCTCCACCCAGCTCTCCCAGGCCACCGAGGTCATGGTGTCCGCTACCTCCTGAAGCCACGGCAGCATGGCGCCGCGACCGTCCCCCACGAACATCGAGGGGTACACGTGCAGCTTGAAGGAGCGGCCTGCCGGCGGGCCCGAGGGTTGGGAGGCCGTCGCGGGTCGGAGGGAGGCCTTTGGCGGAACCTTGACTTCGGAAGCCGCAGCCTCGGGCTTCGTCGACCACCATCCGCCGAACTGTTGCCAACGGGCATAGAAAGCGTTGCCGTCGGCCGCGATGATCGAAGCGTCCGGGCGGTCCTGCAGCGTGGCGACGGCCTCCTTGATCAGGGCGACCTCGGACTCCCAGGGGAGGGCTTTCGCTGTCGCACCCCCGATCTCCTTGGCGGCCGACAAGAGCACGTCGACCGCGGACCTCGTATCGAAGAGTTGGCGCACCACCGGCTGCTGCCCCCCGAGGGTGACGAAGTCGGTGCCCGGCTGAGGCACCTGGTATCCCCAGGTCTCGAGATACGTCGGCGACGGCAGCCGAAGGTCGGCGACGGTCGCCCCGGTGTCGCTGGTGAGCGCGGAGAAGTCGACGATCAAGGGCACCTTCGCGGCCGCCTGTTCGAAACCCAAGGCGGCCGGAAGATCGTGCAGCGGGTCTCCGTCGAGCACGAGGAGCACGTCGATGGCGCCCTTGGACATATCGGCTACCAAAGACTGGACGTCGGCGAAGCCCGACACGGTCTCGGTGGGGCCAAGGTCGGGCGAAGGGGCCCCGGGCGATGACTTGAGGGTACGGCCGTGGGCCCCCAGCAACAGGTCGAGCGCCAGCACGGCGTTGAAGGCGGCCACCGCGTTCCGATGACCGCCCAGGCCGCCTCCAGGCACGGCCAGCGGGGCGGCTGCGCCGCCCAGGAAACGCGCCAGCCGGACCAGGGACTCGAATCGCAATCCGAGATCGTTGGAGAGCGCTCGACCGTCTACCCCGTCGAAGAAGGCGTCGATGCCGCTGGGGCGGCGGGGCGACGCCAGCCCCTCGTCGAGGATCACCCGGCCCAGCACGAGCGCCACCTCGGCCTCGCGGCCCGGCGGCGGAGCCAGCCATTCGTCGGCGCTCACCCCCGTGAGCGACAGTCGCGGCTGCACCTGGACGAAGTAACCCCGCCCCGTCCCCCCCGGCTTACGGAGTGCGCCGTACCCCCGCTGATAGTAGACGGGCGAGATCCAGGTCTCGAACAGATCGGCCGAGAACGAGACCACGACATCGGAAGCGCCGAGGTCGAAGACGGGCACTCGGGATCCTCCCCAGAGCCCGTTCGCCGCTTGAGCGAGAAGCCGCTCGCCGTTGTAGGCCCGTTGCAGACTCCACACGGTCGGCACTCTGGCCCCGCCGCCCGGCGCGGCCGCAGCGCCATCAGCCCCCCCTGCCTGCCCCGCCATGCCGGCGAGCAAGAGTGCGGCCGCCTTGTAGAGCTGATCGGGCAGCTGGCCCCCGTAGACCGCGACCCGGCCTGTGCCCGCTTGCGCCGCCTTCTTGAGAGCCTCCGTCAAGCGGGCGACGCCCGCATCCCAGCTGATCGCCTGCAGGGGGCTGTTGCGCCCGTCCGCGCGCGCCTGGGGGCCCTTGAGGCGGTCGGGGTTGTAGAGCACCTGAAGGCCGGCCTGGCCGCGAGGGCACAGCCGCCCCTGATTGACGGGGTGACGTGGGTTGCCCTCCAGCTTGTGGACCCTTCCCCCCATGGTCTTGGCCAGGATGCCGCAGCCGGCCGGGCACATCCTGCAGAGTGTCGCGTAGAAGGTGAAGGTGCCCGCCACCTGCTCCTCGGGCGCGTCGAGGAACGGCACGAGGATGTGCTCGGCGCGGCTCCCGCCGCAGCCGCTGAGGGCCAGCGCGGTCCCGAGGATACCCGCCTTCTTGAAGAATTCCCGCCTCGTGAACTCGCCGTACACGCAGTCTCCTCGCCCTACTTGTGGCAGATCTGGCAGTCGATCAGGCGCGTCGCCTGAACCTGCGTCTTGTGACAGCCCACGCAGAACCCCATGTTCAGGGTCTTGGCCTTCCGGGCGAGACCCATCCCGGCCACGTTGCCGTGGCACTTCGCGCAGTCCAGCTTGGCCACGACGACGTGCGGCTGGTGGGCGAAGAACACGAAGTCGGGCACTCGGTACACTCGCGGCCAGAAGACCCTGGCGCCGGCATCGTAGGCCGCCACCACCTCTTTGGTCTTGCCCGACTGGAACGTGAGCCAGCGGTGGCAGCCGGCGCAGAGCTGCAGGGGAGGCAGATCAGCCGAAGGCCCGCGTCGCGCCTGCGAGTGACAGAATAGGCAGGCCATGCCGCCCTTCTCCATGTGGGGCCGGTGGAGAAAGGGGATAGTGGCATAGCCTTGGGCGTCCGTCGTGGGAGGCGCCGCCGCCCCCGGAACGGTCGTCGTCGCGCCGGCAGCGGTGGTCCCTGTGGCGCCCGGAGCGGTGGTGCCGCCGCCGGGGGCGGCGCCGGACGTGGTCGTACCGCCGCCGGTCGCCTGCTGCCACGACCGGAGCAACGCGACGACAGCGGTGATGTCGTCGGGCGACAGCTTGCCCTTCCAGGCCGGCATCGGGGTGCCCGGACGCCCGTTCTCGACCGTCGCCCGCACCGCGGCGTCGTCGGAGCTCGAGACAAAGTCGTTGGGCTTGAGCTTGGGCCCGAGACCTCCGGACCCGTCGGGGCCGTGACAGGGCTGGCAGTCAGCCGAGAAGACCGACTGGCCCTTGCTGATGAGAGCGGGGTCGACGCCCACCGTCGTGGAGGGGCTCCCCCCGGGCACGGAGGTGGTGGTCACAGTGGGGGCCATGGTCGCGGTCGTCGTCGGGGGCGCGGTAGAGGGCGTCGTCGACGGGGGCTGCGCCTGGCGCCGGACGTACCCCTGGATGAAGCCGGGGCCGTTGACCTGCAGATCCTTCAGCAAGGCCGATACATCAGCCAGCGATGCGTCATCGAGGACGTTTCCGAACGGCGGCATCCCTCGCCCCATCCGGCCTTCGCGGATGAAGGCCGCCACCTCGGTAGGCGTCATCTCGCGCAGCAAGATCGATGGATAGAGCGGAGGTCCGAGCGCTCCCCCCGCAGTCGGCCCATGGCACGACGCACACCGTCCCTCGAAGATGACCGCGCCCCTTTCCAACGGGTCGGACGAGGCGGGCGTGGCCTGCGGTCGGGTCGAACGCAGGTAGTTGACGATGTCCCAGCGGTCGAGCTGCGACATCCGCTGGCCCAACGCCGGCATGCGGCCGAACCCCTGGGTCACTGTCACGAAGATCCGGCCGTCGGAGAGAGAGCCCGCCACCTGGTCCAGGTGAGGCGGTGGGGGGGCGAACAACTGGCCCACCTTGCCCGTCTGTCCGCCCGGCTCGCCGTGACAGAGCAGGCAGAAGGTGCCGTAGAGGGCCTTCCCATCGGCAACCGAGGCGGCGGAGACGCCCACGGGGTTGACCGGCTCGGGCCCCCCGGCCATCACGTCCAGACCCTGGAGGGGGACCGCGGCCTCGGGCGCCGACGACCGTGGAGGCTCGACGAAGCCGACGGACGGTTGATGTCCCATCTCGTTGCCGACATCGACCCAGCATCCGCGCAGCATCTGCGCGATCAGCACCGCGAGGATGGCGACGACGACCACCCCGACCAGGGTGAAAAGCACGCGGCGCTGTCGTCCCGACTGAACGATGGGCTCCGGAGCGAGATCGGTCACGGGATCGACTCCTCGGGATCGATCGGCTCGGCTCCCCCGGCCTTGAGGGCGTCGCGTATCCGGCCCGCGACCAGGTCGGGAGGCACCTCTACGACCACATAGGTGCCTCCCCCGCTGACGGCGGGCCAGTAGGGGCGAGCCCCGCCCTTGACCCGCCTGGTCTCGAGAGCGAAGCCGAGGAACGTCGCCACCACGATGCCGAACATGGTCATCTCGTAGATGATGATCAGGTTGGGGGGGGCGAAGTAGGTGGGCTGCCCACCGACGAGCACCGGATAGAGAAAGAGGCTGCCGATGCTGAAGAACCCGCCGAGAGCAAAGCCCAGGACCAGGCCGGTGAAGGTGTAGCGCAGGATCCTGGTCGCCTTCATCGGACCGCCGAGGATGGTCTCCGGCAGCGGCACGTTCGAGAGGATCTCGACCGCTCCCCGGGGGACGCCGGCATCCCGTAGGGCTTTGAGAGCCATGGCCACCCCTTGCTGACCCTGGACGCGCACCGAGACGAAGCGCTCGCTCACGGCC
>JAJZQZ010000218.1 GCA_021802965.1 Actinomycetes bacterium | reverse complement strand
GAAGAACGAAGCCTAGGTCCCCAGAACGCGCTGGACGGCGCGATACGGCGTCCTCGGTCGCGCGAATAGCGCTGCTATTAGCGCTTCCTGCGTCCTTGTCTCGCACTCGCCCATCGCGCCCTGGGGTTAAAGCGTCACTTTTCAGCAGCCTGCTAGCGGTAGACGAGGGTGGCCGGGCCGGCGCGGGGCGCCCGCCTAGCCACGGGGCTTCTGTCCCCGGGTGGCCCGGCAGGCTCGGACCACCTCCGCGAGGCCGCGATCGAGGAGGCAGCGATGCAGCGGGGCTATATCCAACCCCTGGAGCAGTGTTCCCTGGCCGACGTGGCCGCGGTGGGGGGCAAGTGTGCCAGCCTGGGCGAGCTGAGCCGAGCCGGGCTGCCCGTGCCGCCCGGATTCGCCGTCACCGTCAAGACCTACCATGACTTTGTCACCGCCAGCGGGCTCGAAGAGCGGATCGAGGATGTCTTGCGCGCCGCTCTCGACGCCGCCGCCTCCGATGGGGGGCCTAAGTACCACGAGCTCGAGGCCGCGATAGAGGAGGTCTTCCGCGAAGCGGAGGTGCCCGACGAGGTGCGCGACAGCATCGCCTCGTCCTACCGGCAGCTCTGCGCTCGCTGTGGTGTCGCCGAGGTACTCGTGGCGGTCCGCTCCAGCGCCACCTGTGAAGATTCGGATCAGTCCAGCTATGCCGGCCAGCACGAGACCTTCCTGAACGTCTCCGGTGAAGAGGAGGTGGTAGAGAAGACCATCGCCTGCTGGCGCAGCCTCTTTTCCGCCGCGGCCCTGCACTATCGGAACTCGGCCGACGTCGACCATCGGGGGGCGGAGATGGCCGTGGCCGTGCAGAAGATGGTCGACGCCAAGGTCTCCGGGGTGATGTTCACGGTCAACCCGATCACCTACGACGCCGGGCAGATGGTCATCGAGATGGCGTGGGGACTCGGCGAGGGTGTGGTCAGCGGCTACGTGACGCCCGACAACTACATCGTCGACAAGACGAATCTCACGATACTCGAACGGGTCGTCTCGCCGAAGACGGTGGAGTTCGTGCGTGACGCCGGGAGCGGCGGCACCGTGATGAGTGACGTCGAGGAGGAACGACAGAGCATCCCCTGCCTCACCGACGACGAGATCCTGGCCGTCGCCCGCATGGGACGCGAGATCGAGGAGAGCTACGGCAAGCCCATGGACATCGAGTGGGCCGTCGACGGCGAGCTCCCCTGGCCGGAGGCCCTGGTGGCTCTGCAGAGTCGGCCGATCACCACTTTGCGGTAGCCGCGCCCCCGTTGGATCAAGTGCCCCCTCGCGAGGAGAGCGATGACAGCCAGCCCGGATCACAATGAGGTCACCTCTACAGGCAGCCCGAAGACCGTGTTGATGGTCGCCAACCTTGATACCCGCGGGGCCGAGTTCGAGCAGTTCAGGCACCTGGTCCTCGCGCAGGGGCTCGGCGCGATCCTCATGGATGTCTCGATGGAGCAGGAGCCGCCTTTCGCCGGTGACATCACATGCGAGGAGGTGGCGGCGGCCGGAGGTCTCGATATCAGCGAGGTGCGCGCGAAGTACCCGGTGGAACGGGCCGTCTCGACCGACTGCATGATCCGCGGAGGCGGCCTCTTGGCGCGGCGGCTGTTCGACGAAGGTCGCATCCACGGGATCTTCGGCGCGGGGGGTGCCACCGCCACACTCATAGTCACCAGCATCATGCGCCAGTTGCCGTTCGGGTTCCCGAAGGTGATGGCTTCATCCATCGGCAGCCACCCCAGCTACATCGACAGCTACGTCGGCACGCGCGACGTGACCATGCTCAACACCGTCGTCGACGTCATGGATATCAACCCCTTGCTCAAGCGCCAGCTGGTGAACGGCATCGGGGCGATCTGCGGCATGGTGCGTCTGTACGACCCCGAATCCGATCAGCGGGAGCGGGTGAGGCCCGTGGTGGGAGTGAGCTCCTTCGGCTTCGCGGAGCGCTGCGTGGAGCGCTCCATCGTCCTGTTGCGCGATGCCGGCTTCGAGCCCGTGCCTTTCCACGCGCAGGGGAGAGGCGACAAGGCGATGGACGAGTTGATCCGCGACGGGGCCCTCGACGGGGTGCTCGACGTCGTCACCCGGGGACTGGGCGAGCAGATGCTGGGCGGCAACTGCGCCGGTGGAGTCGATCGCGTGCTCGCGGCTGCGGAGGCCGGCCTGCCTCAGGTGATCGCGCCGAGCGGGCTGGATATGGTATCCGTCGGGGGCCAGGCCGGGTGGGAGGAACGATTCGCCGGGCGCGCCTTCGCCGTCATCGACCGCCTTCGGGTAGAAGTCCGTACGAGCGCCGAGGAGTGCCGGGAGATGGCGCGGCTCCTCGCCGTGCGCTTGGCGCGGGCGCGGGCTCCTTACCTGGTGCTTCTGCCGACCCAGGGCTGGTCGTCGCTCGACCGGGAGGGCCGGGCCCTGTTCGACCTCGAAGCCGACGCCGCCTTCGCTGAGGAGCTGCTCGCCGTAGCGCCCGATCCAGCACGGATCCGCATGGTCGACGCCAACTTGTATTCGCCGGAGTTCGGCGACGTGGCCGTCGCGGCGTTCCTCGAGGTGTGGGAGGAAGCCGGGCGATCGCTGCCTGGCACCTCGGGGTCGCGATAGACTGCGGGAACGGCGCCGGCGGGCACCGGGTCGCTCCACGCGGTAGACTTGAGTCCATGAGCCTCCATCGGTGGAAAAAGATCTCCTCGCATGTGGACCACGATCACCGGATTTTCGCCTTGCGGCGGGATGTGGTCATCTCGCCCCGGACGGGGGTGGAGCACGAGTTCCTGGTGCTGCAGTCGCAGGATTGGGTGCTCATCCTGGCCATGACCGAGGACGGCGAGGTGGTGCTGGTGCACCAGTACCGGCACGGCCTGGGCGATTTCACCGTGGAGATGCCGGGCGGTTTGGTGGACGACCGCTTCAACCCCGAGGAGGCCGCGCGGGCGGAGCTGCGCGAGGAGACGGGCTTCGGCGCCGGCACATGGACCTATCTGGGGCGCTTGGCGGTGGTGCCGGCTGTGTTCGACAACAGCCTGCACGTGTTCCTGGCCCGGGGAGTGCGCCGGATCAGCGAGGTCGACCTGGACGAAGGCGAGGACATCCTCACCGAGCTCGTGTCGCTGGAGGAGGTCCGTGCCCGCATCGCCGACGGGCGCTTGGTCCATGCCCCGGTGGTCGCCGCCATGTACCTGTACGACCAGTGGATGCGTGTCGGTTCCTCTCCCTCGACCGCCGACCCCGGCCCGGGACGCCCAGGTCTTGGGGAGACCGGCGAGGCCGCAAGCGCGGAGGGCGGCGAAGCCGCGGGCGACGAGACGGGAGCCTAGGTGGGGCGATCGCCCGCCGTGGCGACCCTTCGGCGGCGCATGTTGGACCTGCTTCACGAGCACAACACGGCCACCATCGCCACGCTCGGCCCTCTCCCGTTCAGCGAGACCGCTTCCGGCCCGAGCGTCCACGCCGCCACCGTCTTCTACGCCGCAGACGACCGTTTCCGACTGGTGTTTCTGAGCAAAGGGTCGAGCATCCATGGCGGTCACATCCGGGCGGGTGGCGCTGTGGCAGTCACCGTCGCCGGTCGTTACGACGACTGGCGCGAGATCCAAGGGCTGCAACTGTGGGGGAGCGCCGAGGTGCTGCGAGGCACGGCCCGCGCCGGTGCCCTCGTCACCTACCTGCGCCGCTTCCCGTTCGTCCGCGACCTGTTGGCCGACCCCAGGATGGCCCGTCAGCTCCGCGACATCGAGGTGTTCCGGGTCACGCCCCAGCGCGCTTCCCTCACCGACAACACGGTCGGCCTCTTCGGGCGGGAGGTCCTGGAGGACCTGCAGGGACCGGGCGGGGGATCGGTCGCCGACGTAACGGGCGAGGCAGCGGTCACCGCCTCCGGCGTTGGCGCGACGGGGTCGGAAGAGGCGGTCCGAGGCTTGGTAGTGAGCGGGAAGCGGGAGGCGGCCGGCTTTATTGGCATCCCGTGGGTGCGGCAGCAGGTGGCTGAGTTTCTCGGGGCCGAGCCGTTCCCCGGGACCCTCAACCTGCGGGTGAACGACCCCCGGGCGCTGGCCGTTTGGCGCGCGCGGGTGGCGTCGGGCGTCTGTTTGACCGTGGCTCCGGCGGAGGAAGGCTTCTGTGCCGCGAGCTACTTCCCGGTGAGGGTCGGACCCAGCCCGGAGGGCGTGGCGGGCGAGTGGGCCCGGGGAGACGACTGGGTCGAGGGAGGCGTCATCGCGCCCCACGTCGAGGGCTACCCCGAGGACATGCTCGAGGTAGTGGCCGCCGAGCCGCTCCGAGAGCGGCTCGGCCTCTCCGACGGCGACGAGCTCACCGTGGAGTGGGTGACGTAGGGGGCTGATCAAGAATCGAAGCCTTGGTCGCCGGACCGCACCGCCGGCGCCTTGCTGCGTCCTTGTCTCGCCCGTATGCTCCGCGGCTATCTCCTGCACCCGCTCCGCGCATCGCTCGACGTCGTGAGCGGCGTATCTGGATTGATCATTACCATCCGGAGGAAGCGTCGTCCTCGGAAGACCGTGAACGACAGGTAGAGGCTGCCCTTGTCATCAGGCTGCGTGATACGCCTCCGGAGGGTCGGCGACCGGATCAGGGTCGGCTGGGTGATGTGACCTGCGCCGTGTGATCCTCGGTCGTGGCAGCAGCCTCGCCCAGCAGCATCTCCAGGAAGGCGGCGGCCGCCGGCGACAGCTCGGTTTCGTCCACGTACGCGATGCTGACATCGAGGTAGAGCGCCTGGTCCATGATCGGCACGGTGGTGATCACCCCGCCCTCGATCTCGCCCGCGATCATGGTCTCGACCAGGAAGCTCACCGCGTCTCCCCGCTCCACCATCTCCTTGATGAACTCTACGTTGCTGCTCTCCACGAGCACGTTCGGGCTCAGACCCCGCCGGGCGAAAGAGCGCCGGACGAGCGCTTCGATCCCCGACCCCTCCTCCTGCATGATGACCAGCTCGTCCTTCAAGCGCCCGAATTCTATGGGCCCTCCCTGAGCCAAGGGGTGGGCGGGGGCGGCACAGAGGACCACCCGTTCGCGGCGGAACGGCACGAAGCGCAGACCCTCGAAGTCTTCGAGCTGAGCGATGACAGCGAGGTCGTTGCGCAGCTCGAGCAGGCTTTGAGCGATCTCGAGGGAGCTGCCTTCATCGAGCACCATGCGCACCTTCGGGAAGGCGGCGTGGAAGCGGGTCACGAGCTGGGGCATGAGCCACTGGGCATAGGTCTTGGTGGTGCCCACCTTGACCGTGCCCCGCTCGAGCACCAGGATCTCGTGCATCGCACGTTCGATTTGCCTCTCGAGCTCGAACACCTCTTGAGAATACCGGTACAGGAGGGCCCCGGTGTCGGTGAGGACCACCCGCCTTCCCCGCTTGCGGAAGAGCTTGACCCCGAGGGATTCCTCCAGGGCGCGGACGTGGGCCGTGACGGCGGGTTGACTGACACGGAGGCTTCGCGCGGCGGCGGAGAAGTTCTGTGTCTTGGCCGCCTCGTGAAAGGCGCGCAACCGAGTGAAGTTGATCATCGCTTTCTCGTTGTCTGCCCGGCCGTGTCCATGTCGCAGTCTACAACTTTTGATTATAATGTGACAAAGGCCGGGCTATGAGTCGTCGCGGGGAGCGCTGTC
>JAJZQZ010000217.1 GCA_021802965.1 Actinomycetes bacterium | reverse complement strand
TCGGAGTAGCAGCTGATCCAACCCTTGCCCGCTGCCGCCTCCACGTACGGCCCGTAGACCGCGTCGACGTCGGTGAAGCGGTGACTCAGGCTCGACGCTACCGTGACCCCGCGCTGCCGCACCAGCATCTTCGCCGCTTGTCCCCTGTTGAGGGAGACGCCGGGCCGGAAGGAGTCATCCTGGTAGCCAGAGACCACTCCGGCCTTGGAGAGGTACTCGATGGCGGCGTGGGCCAGGTTGCTCTCGGGCACGTCGGCGAACGTGGAGGCATGGGCGATCGCCGGCTGCGGCCCGCCGAGCACCGCCAGCGCGGCGAAGACCAGCAACCCCAGGAGCAGGCCGGCCCCCGTTCCGCGTGCGCGGCCGGTAGGTTCGGTGGTGAAGGGACGGAAAAGGCGGGTCACGCTGATCGGTCTCCTGAAGTCCGGATGCAAGGGGGCGAGGCGCGGGCTACCCGCCCTCGCCGCCCTCGGTCAAGCGCAAGGCGCGTGCGATCACGGTGACAGCCTGGGCCCGGTTGGTGCTCTCCTCGGGGCGGAACCGGCCGTCGGAGCCGCCGGTCACCAATCCGAGCGACTGCACCTCGGCGATCTCGCCGGCGGCCCAGTAGTTCACGGGTACGTCGGGGAAGACCCTCGAAGCGCGATCGTCGCCGACCGCGGCAAGGCGCGAGGCCTGCTCGGCCACTCCCAGCGCGCGAAATATCATCGTGGCCATCTGGGCCCTCGTGATGAGAGCGTTCGGGGCGAAACGCGTCCCGTCGCCCGTTCCCCGGACCAGACCGCTCTCGGCAGCCGCCGCGATCTCTTTGTAGCCCCAGAAGGACGGCGGTACGTCGGTGAACACCGGGTGGGTGGGGGCAGCCGGTTCCAGCGAGGCTGGAGCGAAGCCCCGCACGAGGAAGGCGGCGAACTGCGCCCGGGTCACCCGGCCGTACGGACGGAACACTCCACCGCTGCCGTTGACCACGCCGGCGGCATAGACGGTGGCGAGATCCTCGTAGAACCAGTCCGATGTCTTCACGTCGTCGAAGGGCGGAGCGCCGGGGTCGAGCTGCCCGCCGGGTCCCGGATCGACCGACTCGGTGGTGGTCGTCGTCGGGGGCTTCGTGGTGGTCGTCGTGGGCGGCTTGGTCGTGGTCGTGGCGCCGGAGCCGCTGGTCGTCGTGGTGGACCCTGGGGCGGTCCCCAGCGGCCCCCCTCCAGCGGCGACCCACTCGTCGTAGGTCATGGCGGCCTTCAGGCTGGGGTACGGGTCGATAGGGTTCTTGTATCCACCCCGGTGGATCTCGAAGTGCAGATGGCTCGCGGTGTCTTCAGCGTTGCCGCTGTCGCCGGCGTACCCGATCACCCGCCCGGCCTTGACGTGCGTGCCGTTGGTGAGACCCGGCGCGTAGGCGTTCGCCGTCCCGCCCTTGCCGTCGTCGGTGCCGGGGGTGTCGTTGTTCAGGTGGATGTAGAAGTAGTCGTTGCCGTCGTCGCCGCGCAGGAGAAGGTTGTAGTAGGGAAGCCCGTTGTAGCTGGAGAGCTTGCCGTCGAAGTTCATCCAATCGAGCTTGCCGTCGACCACGGCCACGAGCTTGGTCATCTTGGGGACGAGCAGGTCGTTGCCCTCGTGGCTCCGGCCTCCGCTCCGGGGCGCGCCCCAGGTGTCCTCCCACGCGACCCGCTGCAGCATGGGGAACAGGATGGGAATGACAGGCGCGCCTGCATCAACCGCCCCCGCGGAGAAGGCCGAGCCGAGGAAGGGACTCCCCGTCGCCGAGACGGCCACGATGATCGCCAGCGCAGCGAGCAGCACCACCGCTGCCGGTCGAGCCACCCGCGCTGCCGCCTCTTGTGTCCCCCGAGTCAGCGCCCGCAGTACTCTCAGAAACACCATTCGGCCTATGTTCGCCGGAGGGAGGCGTTGTCCTCCCCCGGGCGGGCTCGTCCGGTCACGCTTCGCAGCATGTCCAGCACCTCCCGCAACTCGGGCAGTCGGGCTATCGCCGCGACCACCAGGTAGACGGCGGCTCCACCGACCACCCCACACGACACGCGCACAGCCATCGCCCCGGAGCCGGCGCCAAGAGCGCCGGACAGCACCCGGTCGACGACCAACAAAACGATCCCCATCGCGGCGGACACCCCGACGATGCGAGCCAGGGAGGCGCCCACCGCCCCAAAACCCATGGGCCCGAGCTTGCGACGCATGAGCTGGATCAAGACGACGTAGTTTACCGTCAAGGCGATGGTGGTGCCTAGAGCGAGGCCGCCGACACCGATGAAATGCATCAAGATGTACGAGCACACGATGTTGATGACCACAGCGATCACGCTTATGACAACGGGCGTGCGGGTGTCGTGATACGCGTAGAACACCCGGGTCAGGGTGTCGCGGCCGGCGTAGGAATAGAGGCCGATGCTGTACATCAGAAGAGCCCAGGCGGTGCGGGAGGTATCGTCGGCGTGGAACGCACCCCGCTGGAAGAGCAGCGCGACGACGGGGATGCGCAACACGATCAAGCCCACGCTCGCCGGGATCATCACGAAGGCGATGAGCCGTAGCGCGAAGGCCAGGGTCGCCTGCACCCGGTCGGTACGATTGGCGGCGACGTGCTCGGAGAGAAGTGGGAAGATGGGCACCGTGATGCCGGCGACGAAGAGGCCGAGCGGCAGCTGGAACAGCTTCTCGGAGTAGGCGAGAGCGGAGATCGCTCCCTGCCCCAAGAGGCTGCCCAGGACCTGGTCGACGAAGATGCTCACCTTGCCGACGGCGGAGCCGATGAGGATGGGCCAGACCATGAGGCCCACCTGGGCCATGCCGGGCAGCCGCAGGTCGATGTGCGGTCGGTACCGCATCCCCTCGCCCCGCATCTGGGGCACGAGCACGACGAACGTAGCCACCGCCCCGATGGTCGTCCCTACGGCCAAGCTGGTGATGCCCCACGCGGACGAGAAGGCGGCCATGACGGCGATGGTGACCACCGCGCCCACGGAGGCGGAGAATGCGGGCAGGCTGAAACGCTTCTGAGAGTTGAGCACCCCTGTAGCCAGACCCGCGAGACCCGCGAAGATGACCCCGGGCATGAGGATGCGGAAAAGGGAGATCGCCGTCCGCGTGGGTTCCGGATCCAAGCCCGGCCCGAAGAGAGGCACAACCCAGGGGGCGAGCAGCATCAGGACGCCCGACAGAACGACCAGGACCACCAGTACGGCGTTCATCATGCTCGTGGTAAGGGCCCAGGCTTCGTCGCGGCTGCCGGTCACCATCCGCTTTGTGAAGACCGGGATGAAGGTCGCCGTCAGGGCCCCGGCCACGGTCAACGAGAGCAAGTAGGGCACCTTGTAGGCCAGGAAGAAGGCGTCGGTCGTACCCTTCGCGCCGAAGAAGTAGGCCACCCCCATGTCGCGCAGGAGGCCGAAAAACCGGCCCACGATGGTGGCAGCCAGGATGACGATGGCTGCCTTGCCCACCACGGCACGAGTGGAGGCGCCGGAAGCGCGATCGGTGGTGGCGGACGGCGACTCGGCGTCGGTCATCGGGGCGGGCTCCACGGGAGCCCGCCCGCGGCCGCCACCTGCACAGCCAGGCGGGCCGTCGCCGAAGCCTCAGCTCGGAGCGGGTCCACGTGGCGGCGGAGGGTGGCTCGGCGGCCGATGAGATCGGCCGCTGTATCGAGCAGCGCCCTTTCCAGGGCCTCCTGTCCGGCCGCCTCTTCGAGTGCGTCGGCGGTGACGGTCCAGGCCTCTTGACCGGTCTGGCGGGCGAACGCGCGGACCTTGGGGTCGTAGTCGATGGGGGCGGCCGGCGTGCCGGCCGCCGCAGCCAGTATCCCGCTGTGCAGGCGCATGGTCACCGCCATCTCAGCTCGGCCGAGCACTCCGGCCACGAGCGCGGGATCGTCACCGGTGAAGGTCCAGGCCCGATCGGCGAGATCCGGGCGGCTCCGCAGGTCGTCGCAGAGTGGGCCGTCGGTGCGGGGCTGGAAGGGCACGAAGACCACGGCCAGGTCGAGCTTGCCCGCCACCCGGGCCACCGCCGACGCCAACCGGGCCTGGTAGCCGGCGCGTCCCAACCACGGGCGAGGACACACGGCGATGTACCGAGTGCGGCGCGACAGTCCGCGCTCCTCGAGGGCGTCCTCGACGATGTCCCTCGCCGCGGGCTCCAGCGCGTAGGCGGGGTCTGGGACCACGCGTTGCACCGGCGTCCGGAGACCGACCTGCTCCGCCAGCCGGGCGGAGTCCGGATCTCTCCAGGTCACCACCGGGCAGAGAGACCCCGCGCACCCGACCGCCCATCGAGCGGATCGCGTGTGGAACGGCCCCAGGCCCTGCGCGTACCACATGACCGGACGCCCAAGAGACCGGGCCAGGGCCACGACCGAAAGGAAATAGGGGATCGGCCGCAGCTTGCCTTGTCGGAACAGGAAGGAGCGTCCGTAGAGGTCGAAGTCGGCCTCATGCAGGAAGCTGCCGCCCCCGCTGATGACGAGATCGGCGCCGGCCACGGTCGCCAGTAGAGCCTTGGGGCACCGCAGGCTGGTCGAGACCGCTCCGACTCCGTGCCTTCGACGGGTGTCCGCGGGGTCGAAGGAGAGGACGGTCACCTCGGCGTTCGCGTCATACCGCGCCAGTGCCTGGATGATCCCGGCCAGGATGGCCTCGTCTCCCAGATTGCCCTCGCCGTAGTAGCCGCTGATGAGGTAGCGCATCAGGCGGTCATCTTCTGATGGATCGAGGGACGGCCCGCCATCAGCCCCGCCGGCCTTTGGCGGCCCCCGGAGTGCCGGTACGCCCGGGTCCGTAGTCGTCGGCCGAGCCGGCGAGCACCTGAAGAGCGAACACCGGGAGCGCGGCCTGCCGCCGTAGACGGCGAGGATCGCTGACCAGGCGGTAGAGCCACTCCACGCCGAGGCTCTGAGTCCAGCGCGGGGCCCGAGCGACCCGCCCCGACCAGACGTCGAAGCTGCCGCCGACGCCCAGGCCGACCGCCGCACCCAACTCGTGCCGGTGCCGGTGCAGGAAGACCTCCTGGCGAGGAGCTCCCATGGCCACCAGCAGCACTCCCGCCCCCGAAGCGCGGACCGCCTCGACCACCCGCGGTTCGTCAGCGGCACAGAAATAGCCGTCGGACGTCCCCGCTACGATCAGACCGGGCATACGCTCAGCCAGGCGAGCGGCGGCGGTCTCGGCCACGCCGGGGGACGCCCCCAGCAGATAGACGGGCAGTGACTCCTTCGCGGCCCCTTCCAGGACCGCCTCGGCCAACTCGATGCCGGGCACGCGCTCGAGGCCGGGCACCCCCTGACGCGCCGCCGCCCACACCGCCCCGACGCCGTCCGGGTACAGCAGGTCGGCTTCGAGCACCGCTGCGGCGGCGGCGGGGTCTCGCGCCACACGCATGACGAGCTCGGGGTTGAAGGAGACGGCCGTGCGGGTGACACGCGACGGAGAGCCCGGCTCCGTCTTGGCCAACGTCACCAACCATTCCGCGGCCTCCGGGAGCCCCACTCGATGGAGAGGCAGACCCAGGACCGAGACGGTCGACCAGGGGGCGATGCTGGTGGTGGCGGCCGGCCCGGAGCGCGTCGACGGAAGCATAGGCGGATGCGCGGCGGCGGCGGCGGCGGCGGCGTAGATCTCGGCGTACGACCGGGCCGCCCGGAGGTGGGAGTGGCGCTCGACGACGTAGTCGCGGGCCGAGGCGGCCAGACGGGCGCCGAGGTCTGGTGCAGATCG
>JAJZQZ010000216.1 GCA_021802965.1 Actinomycetes bacterium | reverse complement strand
CGGGCGGCAGATCCAGAGCCGCCATGACCTCCTCCCCGTGCACGGGCAGAGGCGGGATACCCCGGCTCTCGCGCTCGGACCACGCGTCCATGAGGGCGTGGGCTACCGCAAGATGGCGGGTAAGGTGCTTCTCCTCCGTGCGCGGCCCTCTCGTGGCGAGGCGGTCGGCGACCGACACCAGGATAGCCTCGGGCTCGTACGGGGCGGTCGCCCAGAGATACCCGACCGCCGACCGCCGGGAAAGGGGCGTCTCATGCTGCAGGAAGCCGACGTCGAGATGGCGCTCGACGGTGCGGCGGACCAGGGAGGTCGCGGCCCGGCTGCACCTCAATCGCCGGCAAACCTCCTGGGCCATCGGCCCCCCGAGTTCCGTGTGTCCCCAAAAGAGTATCCGGCCTTCGGCGTCGACGACCTTGGTCAGCGGCTTGGCCACGTCATGGAGGAGCGCGGCCAAGCGTAGGGCCACGGGCCGGGGCATGACGCCGTCGATAGGCAAGACCAAGCGGGCCTCGAGGGTTTGCCACGAACTGCCGAAGCGCGCCCCGGGCGCGGCGAGCATCACGTCCATCTCCTCCAGGGCGGCAAGGGTGTGCCCCCAGACATCCCGGTGATGGTATGGGCTCTGCCCGACACCGTGGAGGGCCTTCAGCTCGGGTAGGAACACGTCGAGCAGGCGCAGGCTCGCCCAGGAGCAGACGGCGGCGGCGGAGCGGCCCACCGACAGCGTCGATATCACCTCGGACAACACCCGCTCCGCCGCCGCCCCGGTCAGCCGCCACGCATCCTTCTGGATGAGCGTCGCCAGCGCCGGGTCGATCCCGAGTTCCAGGGTGTGGGCAAGCCTGACAGCCCGCATGAGACGGAGGGGGTCGTCGACGAACACCCGGCGACTCACGGCCACCAAACGGCGCTCGGAGAGGTCGCGGCGGCCCTCGAACGGGTCCACCAGGGGCCCACCCTCGACGGGCAGGGCCATAGCGTTGACAGTGAAGTCCCGAAGTGAGAGGTCGGCGGCGAGAGAGCCCCCCCGCAGCGCGGCCACGTCGAGGTGGCCAGGGCTGCCCACGACTCGGTAGGCGCCCCATTCGCGGGAAAGCGGGAACCACGGCAGGTCGAGGCGATGAGCCACCGCCGCGGCTACCGTGGACGGGTCGTCATCGACCACCACGTCGATGTCGGGGCCCAGGCGCCCGAGCTCCCGGTCGCGCACCGTCCCGCCGACCAACCAACCCGGCCGTCCCCTCTCACCGAGGACGGCGAACAGGGCGGCCGAGAAGGCTTCGGACGACGAGACTACTTCTTACCTCCGGAGGCCAGCTTGCGCTGCCGCCGCTTGTACAGATAGCTCTCCCAGAAGTACACGAACCCCGTGTACATCAAGAAGAACACCCCGACGTAGATCGCCTCGATCCACCAGTCCGGCAATGTGGCGCGGAAGAATATCCACATCACGACCACGTAGATGGCGGTCAGGATCGCTCCCTGAGTGGCCGACCTCCGCAGGTTCGGCGGCCGCATGCCGGGTCCCCGGACTTGTTGTTGCTGTCGTTGCCGCTGCGTCCCTCGGGCCGCCCTCCGCCGCTCCTTCTTCGCCATCAGGTGCACTCCCCCGTTGTCTGGATCCCCCCCACATACTCCCGCTTCACGCGAGAGGTGAGGGAGCAGGTCATCTCGTAGTTGATCGTTCCCACGTGTCCGGCGAGCTCCTCCGCCGTGACCCGCTCGTCACCCTGCCGGCCCATGAGAACGACGTGATCTCCGAAGGCCACGGGTGAGCCGCGGCCCACCTCGACCATGAACTGATCCATGCAGACCCGCCCGACCCGCGGGTACCTCCTGCCGCCGATCAGCACATCACCGCGATCGGAGAGCAGGCGGAAGAACCCGTCGCCGTACCCGAGGGGTATGAGGGCTACCCGAGTGGGGCTCGGAGCGCGCCACGCACACGCGGCCGTCCAAGAGTAGCTCACTCCCTGCCCGGGCTCGATGTCCTTGAGGGAGGCCACGTAGCTCGAGAGGGTCATCGCGGGCGAGAGATCGTCAAGGTCGGGATCGCGCTGGAAGGGCGACATCCCGTAAAGGGCAAGGCCGCAGCGCACCCCGTCGTAGTGGGAGCGGGGGACCGCCAGAGTCGCCGCCGAATTGGCGGCGTGAACCATGATCTCGGGATGCGCGCGGCGTTGGGGTCCGACGGTCCGGTCGAACAGCTCGATCTGCTGCTCGAGGAACTCGGGATCGTCGTCGGCGGTGGCGAAGTGGGTCATCACCGCCGCGGGCTCCAGCCACGGGTCGGCGGCCACCGCATCGAACATGTCCGGGAGCTCCTCGGGAGACATGCCCAAGCGGTGCATACCCGTGTCCACCTTCAGATGAAGTCGCACTCGTCGCTGAGATCGCTGGGCCGCACGTCCGGCCCAGCCGACGAACTGAGGAGACCAGACGGCGATCTCAGCGCCCGTCTCGATCGCTTCCTCGAGCTGGTCGTGAAGCACGGGGCCCATCACGAGGGTGCGCGCTCCGAACCCGGCCTCGAAAAGCTCCGCCGCCTCCTCGGTGGTCGTCACCGCGAGGCCCACCGCGCCGGCCTCGAGGGCCGCCCGCGCGACCTGCGTCGCGCCGTGGCCGTAGCCGTCGGCCTTGACCACCGCCCACAGGACCCCCGTCGGCGGGAGCTTGGAACGCAGCACGGCCACATTACGGCGCACGGCCGCCAAGTCGATGGTCGCTCGGGCTCGGTACATCGGCCGAGCGATCAGGCCTGAGATCCGGCGATGGCTCGGACGACGTCGGCCCGCGTGATGATCCCAACCAGGGTCTCGTCCTCGATGACAGGCACCCGGTTGATGTCGCTGTCGGCCATCAGGGTCGCCACGTCGTAGATGGATGCATCGGGACCCACGCTCACGACCTCGGTCGACATGACGTCTCTCACCTTGGACCCGAAGGTACGTTTGAACCTCTCCTCGAACTTGCGCACGCTTTCGAGATAGATCACGCCGTCGAGGAATTGGACGTAATGGGGAAAATGGAGCCCCGCGTCCTGAAGGATGATGTCGCCCTCGGTGGCCACGCCCACCACCTTGCCGTCCTCGACGACGGGGACGCCGCTCACCTTGTTCGCGGCCAGCACATCGGCCAGCTCCCGCACGGTGGCGTCGGGAGCGATGGTCACCACCTCGCTCTGCATGATGTCCCGAGCCGTCAATTCGCCCAACTAGGTCTCCTCTCAACGATCCGCCCCGCTATCACGCGGGGGATGAGCGCGATCACATCCTCGGCCGACAGTCCAGACGGAAAGGCCTTTGCCCCTCGCTTCCCGGCTTCGGCGTGAAGCCACACCCCCGTCTTGGCCGCCTCGAGGGGAGCCAGTCCTTTGGCGAGAAGCGCGCCTATGCATCCAGAGAGCACGTCGCCCGTGCCCGCGGAGGCGAGCTGAGGCGGTCCCTGAGTCACGACCCAGGTCTCGCCGTCCGGTCCGGCGATGACTGTCGCTGAGCCCTTCAAGACTACCACCTGGCCGGTCGCCCGGGCGGCATCGCGGGCGGCGGGCAAGGCCGCCCCCGTCACCTCCGATGCGTGCGCGCCCAGCAGCTGAGCGAGCTCCCCGGCATGCGGAGTCAGCACGACGCCCCGGTGGCCGCGCAAAGCCGAGGGCTCCCCCGCGAAGGCCAGCAGGCCATCCGCATCGAGCACGGTGGGCACATCGACCGTCGAGAACACCCCTCGCACGGCCGCGGCGACGGCGTCGCCGCGGCCCAGGCCGGGGCCGACCACCAGAGCGCCAAGGCGCGGGTCGGACACGGCGTCCGCGAAGTCGACGGGCTGGACCGCGAGGACCGGCACTTCGGGCAGGTGACCGCGCAGAAGGTCCGCCGCTTCCGGGGTGGTGACGAGTCGCACGTAGCCGGCGCCCGTGCGCACCGCGGCCTTGCAGGCCAGGTGCGCGGCCCCCGGATACAGGGCCGACCCGGCCAGGACCGTGACGAAGCCGGAGCGGTACTTATGGTCGTCGGCGCGACGACCGGGCACGGCCGCGTCCGTTGCGGTCACGACGCGCAGGTCAGGCAAGGGCTCGAGGAACCCGGGCAGCCCGATGTCCCACACCAAGACCTCCCCCGCGGCCTCCGAGCCCGGCGGGCAGAGGATGCCCGGCTTGGGGGCATGGAAGGTCACGGTGGCGTCGGCCACGACAGTTCCCGACGCCACGGCGCCGGTCGCGCTGTCGACCCCGGTCGGGATATCCACCGAGATCACCGGGCAGCCGCGCCGCGCAGCGCGCGCGATGCGTTCCGCCCAGGGGGCGATCGGGTCTCGCAGGTCCCCGCCGGCTCCCGTTCCCAGGAGGCAGTCGACCACCACTTCTGTCTCGTCCCAGAGATACTCGGGCACGTCGCCCATCCGCAGGTTGACGCCCGCACCCTGCGCCATCGTGAGGTTGAGGGCCGCGTCGGGACTGAGATCGGCGGAGGAGGAAGCCGCCACCACGCACGCCACGGGGTGGCCGGCCAGATGCAGCTGACGGGCGGCCGCAAGCCCGTCTCCGCCGTTGTTGCCCCGGCCACACACCAACAGCGTGTGCCGGCCGGGGTAGCGGGTCAGAACGAGCTCGGTGACGCCCAGGGCAGCGCGCTCCATCAGGAGATGGCCCGGTACGCCGAGCTGCGCGATGGTCTCTCGGTCCATCTCGCGGACCTGGTCGGGACGGAGACCGACGGGTCTCGCCTCGACCGGACGCAGCCTGCCGAGCGTGGGCTCAGCGCGGCCCTGAGCCGCCCGGTCACGGTCCGCCGGCGCCAGGGCAACCGCCATCGCCGCCGCGACCCCCTTCGTGTGCGAGAGCGACAGGGCTATCTCTTCGATGCCGAGCGTCTGGGCCCAGACGGCGGTCTCTCCCGCGAGCCGCACGACAGGCGGGGCGCCGGGTAGGACCACGATCTCCTGCCAGTCGAGGATGCCCGTCCCGAGCAGCTTTCCCACCGCTTCTTTGGCCGCCCAGCGCGCCGCTATCGAAGGTACCGGATCGACCTGACTCGCGCAGTAGGCCCTCTCCTGCGGCGTGAGCACGCGTTCGGCGAGCCGCGGCTTGCGCTCCAGCACCCGCCGGAGCCGAGGCACCTCGACCAGATCGAATCCGGAGCGCGCGCGCGCGTTCACCGGTCTACTCCACGGTGACGGTCTTCGCGAGGTTGCGGGGCTGGTCCACCGTCTCGCCGTTGGCGCGGGCCACATAGTACGCGAACAGCTGCAGCGGCACCACCGCGAGAAGAGGCGAGATGAGCTCGGTCGTGCGGGGCACCATGAAGACCTCCTCCACCATCTGCTCGATGTCCCGGTTGCCTTCGGACGCGACTGCGATCACCCGCGCTCCTCGAGCCTTGACCTCCTGGATGTTCGAGACCAGCTTGTCGTAGACATGCCCGTCGGTGGCCACCACCACGACCGGTGAACCTTCCTCCAGCAGGGCGATGGGGCCGTGCTTCATCTCCCCGGCCGCGTACGACTCGGTGGGGATGTAGGAGATCTCCTTGAGCTTCAGCGCCCCCTCCAGGCAGACGGGCAGACCCACGTTGCGGCCCAGATACAGGAAGAAGCGCTTGTCACGGAAATGCCGCGCCACCGGCTCGATCATTTCGGCGGGGCCGCTCTCCAGGTACCGCCCGAGAAGCGCCGGCACGCGCCTGAGTTCCTCGGTCAGACGGACGACCTCCGTCTCCTGCAGTGTTCCCCGGGCTTCGCCCAGGTAGATGCCGAGGAGGATCATGGCCAGGA
>JAJZQZ010000215.1 GCA_021802965.1 Actinomycetes bacterium | reverse complement strand
GGGCGCGGCGCGCGTCCTGGCCTTCCTTGCGTCTGCGTTCTTCATCGGGGCTGCGGCGGGGGGCGGGTGGCGGGTTGCTGCCAGGGCTCTGGCGACGGGCCTGGGCGCGCTGGTTTACGCGCACCACCTCGTCGACGCCCGTGATGTCCATGCCGGCCAGTTCGAGCATCCCGCCCTTCGCCGCGAAGGCGTTCTGCATGTCCACCACGATCACCGCCGTACGGGCCGGATCGATCTCCAACGCCTCAGGCTCCGCGGCTATGCGCACCATCAGTCGTAGACCAGCACGGGCTTGATGGTCAGTCCGGCGTGAGCATCGGCGGCGGCCTGCTCGATCTGCTCGAAGGGATAGTGCCGAATGAGCTTCTCCAAGGGCAGTTTGCCCATCTCGTACAGCTTCACGAGGGCCGGGATGAACGTCTCGGTGGTGCTGTCGCCCTCGGTGATGCCGGTGATGGTACGCCCGTCGAGCATGAAGGTGACCGGGAACTCGCAGGGGGCGAACGCCGGCGGCGCCCCGATCAACGCGCACGTGCCCATGGGTCCCAGGGCCATGACGGCCTGCTTCACCACGTCGAGGATGCCGGTGCACTCGATGGTGTAGGGCACGCCCTTGCCCCCGCTCAGCTCCTGGAGCGCCTCGAGCACGTCGGTCGACGAGGCATCGATTGTGTCGGTCGCGCCCAGTTCGCGCGCCAGTTGCAGCCGCGATGCGACCAGATCGACGACGACGATGCGCGAGACCGCGCTCAGAGCCGCCCCCATGACGGCCGAGAGCCCCACCCCGCCCGCTCCGAAGACCACCACCGTGCTCCCCGGCTCGGGCTTGAGGACGTTCAGCACCGCCCCCGTCCCGGTCTGGATGCCGCATCCGAGAGGGGCCAGCATCTTCAGGGGCGCGTCAGGGCTGACCTTGACCAGGCTGCGCTCGTCCATGAGCGCGTGCCGAGCCAGCGACGATTGCCCGAAGAAGTGCGCGTTCAGCGGCGTGCCGCCCTGGCTGATCGTGAAGCTGCCGTCGGTGCGCTGACCACCGATGAGGTTCATGGGCAGGAAGTCGTGGCAGTAGGCCGTGTGACCCGCGATGCAGTGATCGCAGGTACCGCACGAGGTGAACGAGGCCAGCACGTGATCGCCGGGCTTCACCCGCGTGACGGCCGAGCCCACCTCCTCGACGATGCCCGCCCCCTCGTGCCCCAGCACCGCCGGCACCGGGAACGGGATCACGCCGGAGCGCACGGAGAGATCGGTGTGGCAGAGACCCGTGGCCACCATCCGGACGACCACCTCGTTCGGCCGCGGGTCGTCCAGCTGGACTTCCTCGAGCGAGAAGGGCGCCCCTCGGTCGTGGACGACGGCGGCGATAGTGGTCTTGCTCATGGCATCTCCCTCCCGATAGGTCTCATCGTCACCCTCCCGCCGCGGGCGGCAGCAGGAGGACATCGTCCCCGTCGTGCAGCTCTGTCTCGGGGCCCAGCAAGAACGCGGGCTGCCGGCCGTTCACCAGGACTCGGATGTGCGGCTGGATGCCTCCGCCTTCAGCCCTGAAGACACCGGACGGGTCGCGAGCCGCGCAGCGCTCGCCCAGATGGGTCAGGAGGCCGGCGACGGTAGTCCCGGCCGCCACCTCGACGTCCTGTTCCCGTCCCCCGAGGACCTCCACCAGGCCCAGGATGGTGCGGACCCTCACGCGCACAGCGTTCGACGGCTCCGTCGCCGCGTGGCCTCACACCTGCCTGCTCTCACACTTCCAGCTCGTCGGCGACGTACCCCAGGCCGAGGGACTCGAGCTTCGCCCGCCCCGGCTTGCCGGTGGCCACGTCCCACCCGCGCGCCGTGTAGTAGTCGTCCAGCATCGCGTCCAGATCGGCCTGCGCGATCAGCTGGCCCTTCGACCCGCCCTCTTGCAGGGGCTCCTCCATCAGCCGCCTGGGCAAGGTGTCGTCCGGCCGGCCGAAGCCCTCCCGGGCGTTGAACGCCCGAGCCAGGTTGTTGACCCTTTCGCCCACGTCGACGATCTGCTCCGGAGTGTAGACGAGCCCGGTGACGGCCTCCATGAGCGCGGCCGTGTTGGCGGGAGCCGTCGCCGGCAAGGAGGTGTCGAGGAGGAACGCGCACATGGTGGGACAGTCGCAGGTCGCGGAGCGGACGTCCTGGTTCCACTTGCAGAGCTTGCCCTTGTCGTCGTACGAGAAGCGGTCGACCTCCCAGGGCACGGGGATGCCGAATATCTCCTGGAACGCATAGCCCCGGTTGTGATCGGCCCCGGTGTACGAGGTGGCGTAGTTCAGGCCGTGGGCCTTGGCCCCGCGCACGTCGTAGGCGGGAAGCTCCAGGCCCTTGACGTGCATCGCGTAGTAGCCGGCCTCGTCCCCGATCTTCTCGGCCGCGGCCTTGACCCCGTCGGCCAGGAGCTCGCCGATGCCCTCCCGCAGCGCTATCAGTCGCAGCACCTCGAGCATGGCCTCGGCGTTGCCGAAACGGAGGTCGATGCCCCCGGTGGCGGCGCTGTCCAGGATGCCCTTCTCGTACAGTTCCATGGCGAAGCCGACGGCCGAGCCCGCCGACATCGAATCGATCCCCAGCTCATCGCACAGCCGGTCGGCGGCGATGACGGCGCCCTGGTCGGCCACCCCAGTGTTGGTGCCGAGCGAGTAGTACGTCTCGAACTCGGGGCCCTCCGCGATGGTCCCTTCGTAGGGCCCGGTGCGGGCGATCTTGATCTGGCTGCAGGCCACCGGGCAGTTGTGGCAGGGGTTGCGCCCGATGTTCACTTCTTTTTGCGACTCAGCGCCGAGCTGTTCGACCGGGACGAACACCCCGGTCTCGGACCAGTTCTTCGCTGAGAGGATGCCAAGGGCTCCGGTAAGATCGACCACCATGGGCGTACCCAGCTTGGCGAACGCGGAATAGAGCACCGGGCTCTGCCGCATCTCCTCGCGCATGGAGGAGCGGGCCGCTTTGAACTTGGCCTCGTCGGCGATGCCGACCTCGCTCGAACCGCGGACCGCGATGGCTTTCAGGTTCTTGGACCCCATGACCGCGCCCAGGCCCTTTCGACCGGCGGCGCGGCGCTCGTTGATGATACAGGCTACCTTGGCCTGCCTCTCGCCGGCCGGGCCGATACAGGCTACGCGGATGCCCTGGTCTTTCAGGTCGTCCTTGAGCAGCTGCTGGCAGTCGCCGGTATGGGTCCCCCAGAGCCAGCCGGCATCGCGGAACTGCACGGCGCCGTCTTTGATCCACAGGTATGTGGGTTTCTCAGCCTTGCCTTCGATGATCAGGGCGTCGTAGCCGGCGAACTTGAGCTCGGCCGGGAAGAAACCTCCGGTGAGGGCCATGCCCACCGCGCCCGTCAGCGGCGACTTGCCCGTCACCGCCATCCGGCTGGCGCAAGGGATGGTCGTGCCGGTGAACGGTCCCGAAGAGAAGATGAGTTTGTTTTCCGGGCCGAGCGCGTCTGCGCCGGCCGGCACCTCGTCGAAGAGATACTTGATGCCGACCCCCGCCCCCCCGATGAAATCGCGCGCCACGTCGGCCGGCATGGGCTCAGTCGACGAGGTGCGGGTGGTGAGATCGACCCGTAGGATGACACCGGTGAAACCTCCAGCGAACATAGCGTCCCCCGATCAAGAAATGCATTTAGGCGGGCCGGCATGCCGTTTGGCGATGAGCCGAAGGATTACTGGACGATCTGCCCCCGTCAGCCGACTTCCAGCTTCACCGGACGCTAACAACCCCTCTGGGCGTTGTCAAGGCCGGTCACCCGCGCGTGTCGCAGGCGCGTGTCGTATTATGGTCACGCACAGTCACACGACGCGAAGTGTACAAAGGGAGGATACCGGATGGGAAGATGGGAAGAAGCGCGTGAGACGGCACTCTCACGCTTTACCGCGGACGGCCCGGCCAAACTCAACTGCGCACAAGCCGTCCTGGCTTTCGCGGCCCACGGGCTCGATCAAGACCCCCGGTCGGTCGTGGTCGCCGGCTACTTCGGCGGGGGCGGCGTGGGCATGGGCCAAATCTGCGGGGCGGTGTCCGGGATGCTGATGTCCACCGGGTTGCGCGACTACTGGAAGCACGAGGAAGATGCTGCCGCGCCCCCGGGCGCCAAAGACGCGTTGCAGCGACTGCTCGAGGACTTCGAGGCCGAGTTCGGATCCGTCACCTGCCGCACGCTCACCGGATACGACATCCGCACCAAAGATGGCTACCAGGCCTTTAGATCCGACCCCGTCTCCAAGCGCTGCGTTGACTATGTCGGCTGGGCATGCGACCACATACGGTCGATACTCGGGGCAGCCGTCTGACGCGCGCCTGATCGCTTTCGCGGCCCCCCCGCAGTCGCCTCCAGCCTGGCCGACTATCCTACATGGACCCGGTCGGCCAGGCTTAGGCCCAACCCCTGTGGAACTCCTCCTACACGTAGTTTGTGAGCCGCACCAATAGGTTACACTCACGCTGGGACGGGACTCAGACCGCGGACGAGAGGAGCCCCCGACTGGGGGACCGCCGCGAGAGGAGGCGCCGCTGGGACGCACGCATCTTCGCTTAGCAGGCTGTGGAAATCGACCGCACTCCGGCCTACTCGTCGGACGATCTCACCCAGCGACGGCTGCTTGAGGTCTTCCCGCCGGCTCATCCTTCTACCAAGAACAGATCCAGCGAGGAGTAGCCACGGTGTTCGGTCGCCGTGATCAAGGGATGGGAGGAGATATGAAGAGAAGATGGGTGGCGGTCTTTGCTCTTGCGGCGGTGTTCGTGCTCTGGATCGTCCCGGTGGCGATGGCCGCTCCGGACGGCATCAACGGCAGCGTCGATGCGGTCGCCCCTAGCGACAACCTGCCCGATCCACTGACGACCAAGCAGCAACAGCTTAGAGAGACCGCTCTAGAGGCGAAACTCAACGGAAAGGCCAAAGGTCCGACTCACGAGGTCGCCCGTGGCCAGTACGTCCAGCTGAGTCTGGATGGGACGGGCATGGTCTGGACGGTCATGGGCGAATTCGCCGACTTCACCCACAACAGCATCGCCCCACCCAACCGGGCGGTCGACAACACCACACTATGGGTGCCGGACTTCAGCAAGGCGCACATGGATACGTTGCTCTACGATCGTACGCCCGGCGTCAATTCGATGGCCAACTACTACCTCGAGCAGTCCTCGGGTCGGTACACAGTCGCGGGCGAGGCGACCGACTGGGTCTCGGTCCCCGGCGTCGCGGCCGACTACGACTACCCGCAGAAGGGTAGGGACGTCTGGAACTTTGTCAAGGACTCCGTAAACGCCTGGTATGGCGCGCAGATAGCGGCGGGCAAGACGCCGGCTGAGATCAACGAGTACCTCGGAAAGTTCGACAAATGGGACCGATACGACTACGACGGCGACGGAAACTTCGACGAACCCGACGGCTACATCGACACCTTCCAGTCGGTGCACGCCGGTGAGGGTGAAGAGGCAGGCGGCGGGGCCCTCGGCACCACCGCGATCTGGAGCCACAGTTGGTACGCGTTCTCGAACCTCGTGGGGACAGCAGGACCAGCCTTCAACCTCATGGGCGGATGCCAGATCGGCAACAGTGACTACTGGGTGGGTAAGTACACCATCCAGCCCGAGAACGGCGGAGTGGGCGTGTTCACCCACGAGTTCGGCCACGACCTCGGCCTGCCCGACCTGTACGACACTTCGGGCGGCGAGAACGGCACCGGCTTCTGGACCTTGATGTCGTCAGGGTCCTGGATGGGCGACGGCACCGAGGACATCGGCTCAAAGTCCTCGCACATGGGCAGAT
>JAJZQZ010000012.1 GCA_021802965.1 Actinomycetes bacterium | reverse complement strand
CCGGCTCGCACTCTCGAACGACTGGTCGAGCTGCGCCTCGTGGAACGGTTGGTTCCGGTGACCGAGGAACTCTCCCGAACCCGCAGGCGCGTCTACCGCATCGCCGACAACTACCTTTCCTTCTGGCTGGGGACGGTGGACCGCCACCGCGCGGAGATCGAGCGCGGCTTGGGGGCATCGGTGGCCTCGGTGCTGGAGCAGGGTCTGGATGAGACGATGGGGCGACCCTGGGAGGAGGCCTTTCGTTGGCATCTGCGGCGATTGGCGGTGACGGGCGGACTCCCCCCGGATATCGTGGCGATAGGTCCCTGGTGGACCTCCGACAGCTCGACCGAGATCGACGCGGTGGCGCTCGCCGGGCGTTCCCGGGAAGCCGCGCTCGTGGGAGAGGCGAAATGGGCCCGGCGGGTCGCCGGTCGTCGGCTCCTGCATGACCTGGAGCACAAAGCGCACCTCCTGCCCAAGCGCCGGAGCGACCTGATCTTCGCCCTGTGCGCCCGCGAGGAGGTCACGGATGTGCCGCCGAACGTCCTGGCGATCACCGCCGCGCAGATCTTCGACCCTGGTGTGCCCCACGCGTAGCCGCGCAGTCATCCCCTATTCCGGGATCCGTTCCGCATACTCAAGCGGGCTCATGACGTTCACCCCGTCGCGGATCTCCGTTGGGAAACGCGCTTGGGTCTTTGTCGCCACCACCACCCCTGGTCAGGGAAGCCACGGGGAGAGGCCCCGCGGTCGTCCGCGGCACACACGATTCCACAGCGTGTGCACTAGCATAGTGTACAATCGGCCTGTCGCCAGAACTGGGAACTGCCACCAGAAAGCGAAGATCGGAGACCACCCATGCTGAAGAACATAACCCTGAGTGCGGAGGAGCAGCTCATCGCCCGCGCGCGCGAAGAGGCCGAACGGCACGGCACCACGCTGAACGCTGAGTTCCGCCTGTGGCTTGCGGCTTTCGTGCAGCAGGAGCGGGCGGCCCACGGATACCACGAACTTATGGCACGGCTCGCATATGCGCACCCCGGCCGGCGTTTCACCCGAGAGGAACTCAATGCCCGGTAGTCCCGCCCGGTTCTTCCTGGACACGAACATCTTCGTCTATACGTTCGATGAGACCTCGCCGGTCCAGCAGGCTCAGGCCCGCGAGTTGGTCGAGCTGGCGCTGACCACGCGCCTGGGGGTTGTGAGCCACCAGGTTGTCCAGGAGCTCCTGAACGTGGCCACGCGGAAGTTCAGCGTGCCCTTGAGTCTTGGCGACTGCCGGGCCTACGTGGAGCAGGTCCTGGCTCCGCTGTGGCGTGTATCGCCCACCGTTGCCCTCTACCTCCGCGCTCTCGACGTGCAGGAGCGCTCCGGATACAGCTTCTACGACAGCCTCATCGTGGCCGCCGCTCTGGAGGCGGGGTGCCGCACCCTCTACTCGCAGGACCTCCAGCACGGTCGGGAGTTCGACGCGCTGACGGTGAAGGATCCCTTCGCCGCCGGCTGACCCCTCGACTCCCCCATCTCTGTGAATCCGGGGAGTCGGAACGGACTTCGCCGATGCGCTGCCGTAGCTTCTCTCCGGACCAGCGGGTTGCCGTTCGCGGGTGTGCCCGCGTATGCCCATCCAAAAAGTGAAGCCACGACCCGCGCGGTATGTTCCCTATGGTAGGGTTCAAAAAGCCTCAGGGGTGTTCGCCGTCTGATCCGGCCATCGACCACGACCACCACTCGCGCGAGCGGTTCCCTTGGCAACCGCCCGCGGTCAGCTTGGTTGGCGCGCATGCCGTCCAGGTTCGCGCGGGAGATCGGACGTCAGCTCCGTCCATGGGTCTGCGCTATCATCGACCTGGGCAAACAGCCCGGGCGCGGGAACAAACGCACGGAGGTTCGAGACTCTCTTGCTCAAGTGCACGCAGTACTTCCTGTTCACTCGAAACCGCCCGGACCGGGCAGCCATAATGGACGAATGGATAGCCGACGCCATAGCACGCCCTATCAGGAGTGAGAAGCAAAGCGACGGAAGGATTAGGCACTGGATATGGGTGGAGGCTGCGCACAAATATCTGCGAGTAGTCCTACTGGAGGACGAGGAGACCGTGCACAACGCCTTCTTCGACAGAGGCTTCAGGAAGGAGTAGGTCATGAAGATCATGTACTTTCCCGACACCGACACTGCACTCATTGAGTTTTCGGACGGTGCGGTTGAGGAAACGAAAGAGGTTTCTGAAGATATCTATCTAGACCTGGACAAGATGGGCAACCTGGTCAGCATGACCGTTGAACATGCGAAGGAGAAGGCGAATATCTCCGAGGTGTCGTTTCTTCAAATGGAGAAGGTCGTCGCCTGAGAGGATGGCCCGCTCATCGCACCTGCCCCTGAGTTTGCACGACGACCTCATTCTCCTGCCATGCGACGTTCCGCGTATTCCTGGGGACTCAGGACCTTCACACCATCGCGGATCTCCGTCGGGAAATGGGCCCGGTTCCCTGTTACCACCACCGCCCCGTTCGCCTTCGCCAGGGCGAGGAACACCAGGTCATCTGGATCCGGACCCTTCAGTGGCCAGGGAGCGGGTTCCGGCTGATGAAAGGCGACCTGGAGCAGTCGGGGAAGCCAAGCGGGAGGGAGGCCCCGGGGCCTGAGTTTCGGTCGGGTCAACACCTCCTGATATTCCGCCACGATGGAGGGGCACAGATACACCGGCGTCTGCCGAAGCAAGACCCGCTCCAGGATGCGGGCGATGTCGCTTCCGGGCTTCAGGGCCGCCGAGACCAGCATGTTGGTATCCAGGACGACGGCTTGACTCACGCGGAGCGCTTCCGGCTCCTGATGGTCTGCCGCGCATCCCGGATCTCGGCCTCGATGTCCTCGGTGGAGAGTCGATCCAAGCCGGCCTCCACAGACCGGTCCTGATCCTCCCGCAAGGCCAAGACGGCTGCGATACCCTCGGCAAGGTCCAGCACCGCGGTCCGATTGTCGGCAGACACCTGAAACAGGACGAACTCCCGATCGCGGCCGGTGAGCAGCAGCGGCTCGGTTGAAGACCCAGCGCCCAGCGCCTTCACTCCTTCGCGCTGGAAATCCCGCAGGGGGATAGTCTTCATGGCGTCACCTCGCTGTTTGGTTGTCGCCGTTCTGACGACATCTGTACGAACTAACTATACATGACTCTTGTCCGGCGGGTTGCCGCCTCAGGTCGGCGGCCAAGGCGTCAATTCGGCCCTGGCGGCCCCGCTCCGCCCCGGTGATAGAATCGCCCTCGGCACCGGCCGGACGCCGCGAAGCTCTCGGCCACTGAACGGGGGGTCACGTGTTCTCCGGCAAGACGCTCTTCATCACCGGCGGTACCGGCACCTTCGGCAACGCGGTCCTGCGCCGTTTCCTGGCCACCGACATCGCCGAGATCCGCGTCTTCAGCCGCGACGAGAAGAAGCAGCACGACATGCGGCTGGAGTACGCCGACCCCAAGCTGAAGTTCTACATCGGTGACGTGCGCCGTCCTGAGGGCCTCCGCGACGCTCTGGCCGGGGTGGATTTCGTCTTTCACGCCGCCGCCCTGAAGCAGGTGCCGGCCTGCGAGTTCTACCCCATGGAAGCCCTGCTCACCAACGCCATCGGGGCCGAGAACGTCATGAGCGCGGCCGTTGTGGCGGGGGTTGAGCGCCTGATCGTCCTCTCCACAGACAAGGCCGCCTACCCCATCAACGCCATGGGCATCTCCAAGGCCATGATGGAGAAGCTGGCCGTGGCCAAGGCGCGGGTGGCGGCTCCTCAGGGGCTGACCATCTGCGCCACACGCTATGGCAACGTCATGGCCTCGCGGGGTTCGGTGATCCCCCTCTTCGCCGAGCAGATCAAGCAGGGCAAGCCACTGACGGTCACCGACCCCAACATGACCCGCTTTCTCATGTCCATCGAGGACGCGGTGGAGCTGGTCGTCTACGCCTTCCAGTGCGGCGAGCCGGGCGACCTCTTTGTGCGCAAGGCGCCCGCGGCTACGATCGAGACTCTGGCCCTGGCCATGAAGAAGCTCTATCAGGCCGACAGCCCGATCAGGATCATCGGCACTCGGCATGGCGAGAAGGTCTACGAGACCCTGCTCACCCGCGAGGAGATGGCCCGCTCCCAGGATCTGGGCGACTACTTCCGGGTCGTGGCCGACAACCGCGATCTGAACTACGACGAGTACTACGTCGAGGGCCGGCCCGACATCTCGGTGCTGGAGGACTTCCACTCCCACAACGCCCAGCGGCTGGACGTCGACCAGATGGCCGAACTGCTGCTCTGTGTGGGCTTCATCCGCCAGGACCTGGGACTCCCGCCTCTCGATTCGACCCTTCGCGCGGAGTAGCGCGTGACTCCAGCCAGCCTGACCGTCGCCGTCACCGGGTCGGAGGGATTCATGGGGCGGCACGTGGTCGAGGCGCTGCTCCGTCGCCCCGGGACGAGTGTGGTCGGCGTCGACGTAGGCGCCTCTGCCGAAGATCAGCACGAGGCTCTGCTCTCCGCCGATGCGGTGATCCACCTCGCGGGGGTGAACCGCCCCCAGTCGCTGGACGAGTTCCAGAGCGGCAACGCCGGCCTCACGGGCGACATCTGTCGCACCCTTGCCGATGCGGACCGGAAACCACTGGTGGTCTTCACGTCCTCCGTCCAGGCGACGTTCGACAACCCGTACGGGCGAAGCAAGCTGGGGGCCGAGGAGGCTCTCAAGCTGTGGGCGGGGCAGACCGGCGCCCCGGCCGTGGTCTTCCGGTTGCCCAACGTCTTCGGCAAGTGGTCGCGCCCGTTCTATAACTCGGCGGTGGCCACGTTCTGCCATCAGGCGGCCCACGGCCTGCCGCTCAGCGTGAACGATCCGGACGCCGATCTGAACCTGGTCTACATCGACGACGTGGTGGCGGCGCTGCTTCGTTGCCTGGACGAACCGCCGACCGGCTTCGAGTACCGCGCGGTGGCGCCGGTGTTCTGGACGACCGTGGGGGAGGTGGCCGGGCGCATCGAGAGCTTTCCGCGCAGTCGCGATACGCTCATGGTGCCCGAGTTCTCCGACCCCCTCGTGTCCCGACTGTACGCCACCTATCTGTCTCATCTGGAGGGCTCCGATCTCGCGTACTCCTTGCGTGCGTCGGCGGATGCGCGGGGATCGCTGGCGGAGTTCCTCAAGCAGCGGGGCTTCGGTCAGCTCTTCGTGTCGCGGACGGTCCCGGGCGTGACTCGGGGCAACCACTACCACCACACCAAGGCGGAGAAGTTCCTGGTCGTGGAGGGCGAGGCGGTCATCCGCTTTCGCGACGTGCGCGGCGGGCCGTTGATCGAGCACCGCGTGAACGGTTCGATGTTCCGGGTGCTGGACATCCCCCCAGGACTCTCGCACAGCATCGAGAATGTGGGGAGGGGAGAGCTCGTGACCCTCTTCTGGGCCGACGAGGTGTTCGACCCCGATCATCCCGACACGTATCCGTTCCCGGTGCTGGAGGAGGGGCAGGCATGAAGGTGGCCACCATCGTGGGGACGCGGCCGGAGATCATCCGGCTCTCGCGGGTGCTCGCGGCCCTGGACCGCTCGTTCGAGCACGTGCTCGTCCACACCGGTCAGAACTACGACTACGAGCTGAACCAGATCTTCTTCGACGACCTCGGCCTGCGCCCACCCGACCACTACCTGGACGCCGCGGGCGGCACGGCCGCCGAGACCATCGGCCAGGTCATCGCCCGTTCCGACGCTGTGCTGGCCGAGATCCGGCCCGACGCGGTGCTCATCCTGGGCGACACCAACAGTTGCCTGGCGGCCATCGCGGCTAAGCGCCGGCGGATCCCGGTGTTCCACATGGAGGCTGGCAACCGGTGCTTCGACGAGCGCGTCCCCGAAGAGATCAACCGCAAGATCGTCGACCACATCGCCGACATCAACATGCCCTACAGCGATATCTCCCGCTCGTATCTGCTGGCCGAAGGGCTCCCCGCCGACCGCATCGTCAAGACGGGCAGCCCCATGTACGAGGTGCTGCACTACTACCGGCCGAAGATCGACGCCTCCGACATCCTCTCGCGACTCGAGTTCACGGCGGGCCGCTTCTACCTGGTGAGCTGCCACCGGGAGGAGAACGTCGACTCGCCCCGGCTCTTCCCCCAGCTGGTGGAGCTGCTGCGGCGCCTGCCGGCCGAGCACCGGCTGCCGGTGATCGTCTCCACGCACCCGCGCACGCGGAAGCGGCTGGAGGCCGAAGGGGTGGAGTTCGGCCCCGAGAGCGGCGTGCGATTGCTGAAGCCGCTGGCGTTCACCGACTATGTACACCTGCAGCTGCACGCGCAGGCCACGCTCTCCGATTCGGGCACCATCACCGAGGAGTCGTCGATCCTGGACTTCCCCGCTCTGAACATCCGCGAGGCCCACGAGCGGCCCGAAGGCATGGAGGAAGGCGCGGTCATGATGACCGGCTTGAGCTGGGAGCGCATCTCCGAAGCCTTGACGGTGCTTGCGGGCGCGCGGGCATCGGGTCGGTCGGGCGATGCCGGCGGCTCGGGCGGGGGCGGCGGCGGCGATCGCCTGCTGCCGATGGTGCGCGACTACGACGCCCCGGCGGTCTCCGAGAAGGTGGTGCGCATCATCCTCTCCTACACCGACTACGTGCGCCGGGTGGTGTGGCGGGAGGAGTGACGGGAGTGCGTTGTCCCGAAGGTATTCCTATGCGTGCCTGGACAAGCGGCTCCGAACAGCAGCGGCCGTTGAGGGGTTCCAGGTTCTACCGTACCTCTATGCCCCCCCCAACAGCGGCAGCAACTCGCCGGGAGCAAGAGTAGGCAACGGGCCGGCGGAATACCCAGCCCGGTCGCGCGTCACCAGATACTCGGCACCGGCGCGCTCGGCGGCTGCCATCTGCACGGCGTCTTCGATATCGGCATACGGGAGGGCCAGAGCTTCCTCCAGCACCCCCTGGTCGACCTGAGCCACCTTGAGCACTCGGAGCAGCTCGATAACGTGGACGCGCGCAACCGTGGCCGACGCGTGCTTTGTCATGAGGTAGAACAAAGTCGTAACGGTGTGGGCGGCGATGAGACCTTCGCACCGGCCCGATTCAACGGCGGCCATGACGGAGGCGGAGTCGGCCAGGAAGGGCTCCCGGCGTTGGAGCACGTCGAGGATCACGTTGACGTCGAGCAGGACCCGGGGTCCCTTAGGCATACTTGCGCTCGAGGTAGTCCCGGTACTCCTGGATCGTGGCTTCGGGAGCGAGCGCCCCTACCAGCCGCCGCGTGATGGGCGCATCGGCCAGCAGGTCATCGGTGCGCCGCAGGTGTTCGAGGTGCGTGATGACCAACCGGCTCACACTGGTGTCGTGCTCGCGGGCGTAGCGCTTGGCCTCGTCCAGAGTTTCCCGGGGGAGGCGGACGGTGAGCTTGGTGTCGTTCATGCCGTACACGATATCATATATGCGTATGGCGCGCGACCGCCAGTGGGCCACGATGGCGCCACGGTCGCCTTCGCCGGGTTACGACACCACGCCCATCCACGTCGAGCTGCGCGCGCCCGCTTCATGCCGTTGCCCGACGACCACCTCTTCACGTGCGGAGCCGGTTGCGGGGGCATCGCCGTCGATGCCTACGGGAGGGCGCAGCCGTGCCTGACCCTCCGGGCGCCCGAGCTGACCATGGGCGTCCTCGATGCTCCCCTCGCCGCGGCGCTCGAACGCTTCACCGAGCTACGCGAGATGCGTGCGGCCCACTCCGACTACCTTGGCCGCTGCGCGCGGTGCTTCCTCCGCGGTCTCTGCGAACAGTGCCCGGCCAAATCATGGAGCGAGCACGGCACGCTAGACACCCCGGTCGACTACCTGTGCGAGGTGGCCCACGCCCAGGCGCGGCACCTGGGCTGGCTGCGGGATGGCCAGCTGGGGTGGGAGGGGGCAGAGGCGGGCATCACAGCTAGGAGGCTGCCGAAGGACTGAAGCGTTGGCCCGGGATCACGACCTCGAGATCCTCGAACCGGCCGAGATGTTTGGCGTCGAAGGTGGCGAAGGAGTCGACCGCATGGCTCCGGGCCCAGGCCACGTTGTAGGCGTCGATGAGGTCCACGTTCTTCTCCACGTAGTCGTGCAGCGCCTCCAGAGCCACGTCCAGCGCGGGCACGTCCAGCCCCTCCATCCCGACTATGGCGAGCACCCGTTCATGCACTCCGCTCTTAGGCAGGCGGTAGTGCGACTCCGTAACCCATACCAGCTCCGCCAGCACCATCGTGTTGGTCATCAGCTGGACTTCCCCGCGCGCCGCCTGTTGGAACAACCTCTCCGCGGCGGAAGCTTGGTCGGGCACGTCGTTGGTAAGAAAGCGCAGAAACACGTTCGTGTCGACAAAGATCGGACCTGACCGAACTTGACCGACGGGACGAGCCCGCTCCCCGGCGTTGGGTTTGTCACTCATCATCGACGGCGTTCGCCTTGCCCTGAGCACGGAGCCGGAGCACCTCGTTGCGGATCTCCGCGAAGTCTTGAGGCCCCGTAACGGGAATACTTCCTCGAAGCGAGAAGATAGAAGCGCCGGCAGGGCGCAGCAGGATGTCTCCAGCACGAACGAGCAGGAACATGCGATCGCCGTCGTGAAGATCAAGGTCCCTTCGCACATCCGACGGTATCGTGACCTGCCCTCGACGGCCCACTCGTATGGTCGGCACCTCTACCTCCAATGCGGACGCTTGGCCTATCTAGCGGACATGGCGTAACTATATCCGAAATCATCAAACGTGTCCGCAGCGACTGAGGGTCACAGGCTTCGTTCTTGCTGCTCCCTTGCCCGCCTCGACGCCGTCGAATAGACTCGAACGGTCATGGACGACTCCCCGACACCTGAGCCCGCCGAGGCTGCGAACTCTGCGTCGACGAGTAGGTCCATGACGGTCCAGGCACTCCCGCTGTGGAGCAAGCTTGCCGCCAAGGGTGCGCCACACGCCTTCGACCTGGAGCTCACCGCCCGCTGCAACAACGACTGCCGGCACTGCTACATCAACCTACCTTCCGGGGACGCCACCGCTGCCGCCGCGGAACTCGGCCTCGACGAGATCCTCGGCATCGGGCGCGAAGCGGTGGACATGGGGGCCGTGTGGTGTCTTCTGACGGGGGGCGAGCCCCTTCTGCGGGCGGACTTCGGCGACATATACCTGGGCCTGAAGCGGCTGGGGCTGCTGGTCGGCGTCTTCACCAATGCCTGTCTGGTCACGCCCGCTCACGCCGAGCTCTTTCGTGCCTACCCGCCGCGCGACATCGAGGTATCGGTGTACGGGGTGACCCGGGAGACGTACGAGGCGGTCACACGCCGGCCGGGCTCGCACGCCGCGTTCCTGCGGGGGCTGGACCTGCTCGCGGAGGCGGGCGTGAAGGTGAGGTTCAAGGCCATGGCGCTGCGCTCCAACCTGGGGGAGTTCGCGGAGATCGCCGCGTTCTGCCGGGAGCGGACCGCCGATTTCTATCGCTTCGATCCGCTGCTGCACGGCCGCTTCGACGGCGACGCAGTCCGTAACGCCGAGATCGAGGCCGAACGCCTTCCGCCGGAGGAGCTCGTGGCCCTAGAGCGGGCGGACCCGGAGCGCTTCGGCGCCCTGGAGCGGGGCTGCACCGACGGCATGGTGTTCCAGCCGAGCGGGGAGCATGACGGCTGCGACCACCTCTTCCATTGCGGCGCCGGCCAGGGGAGCTTCACGGTGGGCTACGACGGCACCTTCCGCCTCTGCAGCTCCCTCTGCCATCCGGACACGGTCTACGATCTGCGCCGGGGGACGCTGCGCGAGGCCTGGGTGGAGTGGGTGCCTCACGTGCGCGACCTGCGCGGCAGCGATCCGGAGTTCCTGCAGAAGTGCCGGCGCTGCTCTCTCGTCGACCTCTGTCTGTGGTGCCCGGCCCACGCGGCGCTGGAGACGGGCTCCATGGATGCTTGGGTCGACTACTTCTGCCGCGTCGCCCATGCCCGGGCCGGGGCGCTGGGGATCGACGGGTAGGCCTGCCACGCGCGCTCTCGGGCGCCGTGCTGCTATGCTCGGGCATGTCCGCTCACAGCTATCGTCGCAGGAGGACGCTGTCTTGATCGACGACATGAAAGCAGAGGACGTCTCGGGACCCGAGGTCACGCTCGAGAGCATCTGCGTCCCTTCCGACGCTGTCGTCTTTCGTGAGATCGAGGGCGATGTCATCATCGTGCCCCTGGTCGCCGGCATCGGCGACGCCGACGACGAGCTCTACACGCTGAACGAGACCGGCAAGGCCATATGGCAGAAGCTCGACGGCAGGCGCACTCTCGCTGAGGTGGCCGCGGCCTTGACCGATGAGTACCAGGCGGCGCCGGGCGGTCTCGAAGCAGACGTGCTGGGCTTCGCCGTCGAGATGACGAAGCGGAGGATCTTGGCCGTTCGCGGCTGACCCTCGGTTGTGCCGGGAGCGGCCGGCGGTGGCCGGCGCCGAAGGCGGACGGCGTACCTGATGCCAGTCGCGGGCCCTTGTTCTTCACGCCATTCCTACCTATGATGGACGCCAGATGGCGCCACGCCTCCGAAGCATCCCGACGCCGGAAGGGAACCCGCCATGGCCAGAGCCGCCGCTCAACAACGAAAGTCCGTGACGGTGGAGAACCTCCTCGGCGGTCGCGCCGCACTGGGAGTGGGACCGCAGGCGAGGCTCGACTGGGTGATTGTCGTGCGCAAGGGGCTGCCGGCTCTCACCGTCGAGGCCCTGACTGCCTCGCTTGGTCTGACCCAGGCTGAGATCGCGCGGAACCTGGGCATCTCCGAGCGGACGCTGGTCAGGCGCAAGCGAGAAGGCGCCCTCACGAGCGAGGAGTCCGACAAGATCGTTCGTCTTGCGCGCCTCGTGGCGCGGGCGGCGGAGGTCTTCGAGTCTCTCGATGTCGCCCTCGACTGGCTCGACTCGCGAAACGCAGCGCTTGGCGGCGCCAGCCCCTTCAGCCTACTCGACACCGAAGTGGGCGCGCAGAGCGTGCAGGATACCCTCGGTCGTATCGAGCACGGGGTCTTCGCGTGAGCCCTGCCTGCCCATGAGTCCTGTCTGATGCTCACGGTCTGGCGTCTCGTGACGGCACGGTACGCCGGCTCGGCCTTCAGCGGCGAGGGCGCCTGGCTTTACGGGGGCCGCTGGAATCGCAAGGGGATCCCCGTGGTCTACACCTCCGGCTCGCAGGCGCTGGCGATGCTTGAGATGCTGGTCCAGGACGACCCGTTGCGGGCGCGCTACGTACTGATCGCGGCCACTGTCCCCGACGAGTTGGAGGTGGAGCGGATCGATGCGTCCATCCTGCCCCGGGGCTGGCGCGGCCCGGGAGAGAACCGGCGGCTGCGGGTCATCGGCTCGGCGTGGGCGCGAAAGCTGTCGAGCGCCGTCCTCGCCGTCCCGAGCGCCGTTGTCCCCGATGAGTCCAACTACCTGCTGAACCCGCTCCACCCGGCGTTTGGGTCGGTCGCCTTAGGTGAGCCCCGGGAGTTCGTCACCGATCTGCGACTGCTGCGGCGGGGTTGAGGGGGGTCAACCGCCGGGCGGGTGTCTCCTGATCGCCACGGCCGTTCCGTAAGGGTGAAAGTAGCGGTGCCAGCTGACGGGAGTCGACCGGAACTCGTTGTCGCCGAGGAAGTAGTCGAGGAGTGCCTCTCGGACGCGCGTCAGCTCCTTGAGGCGGTGGCGATGGCGCGGGTCGGCGATCGTCAGCTCCAGGAGCTCGAGCGCCCGGTAGAGGGCGCGTCCACTGTACGCGTCGTTGTCTTTCGCTGCCCAGCTGATCGCCCGCTCCACCTCGCTGCCCACGTTGGCGAGCTGCTCGATCAGGGGGAGCGTCTGCCACCGGCCCTGCGCCAGCTCTGGGTGCTGAGCGTTCACCCGGAAACCAGGGAGCGCACGACCGTAAGGATGCGGTCTCGGATAAGGGGGTCTTCGACCCCGCGCGATCGGTTCCCTTGTGAAGGTCGGATGTTGATCATGGAGTCGAACTCGATCATCTCGGCCGCCGCGAGCTCGGGGTAGATGTTGATCCCCCAAAGGTCGGTCTGCGCGGAACCGTCCTCGAGCAGAAGGGCCTCCTCGTCGGAGTGCAGCTCGGCATCCACCGCCATGACGCCACGGCGTACGTCGACGACGGCCTTGACCAGATCTCCGAACATGCCCTGCGCCATCCGCTCCAGGTCTGCTTTGGTGATGGCGTGGTCGATGATCTCCATGGGCTCGAATATAGCAGCCTTCGGCACGAATCCCGGAGGCATGCGGCATCGTCGTTGGGCGCGAGCTGCGCCGCGTTCCAAAGCCGCGGGCGCACGGAAGCTAAGGAGTCCGACCCGGCCAGTACGTTCGCCGGCGACCATACACACCCAGTAGCGCCACGATCACGCCGTGACGACTTGCCACAGCGATGGCGGCTCCGGTCACCTTTCCTCCCATGCGCACCCGATGGCCCTTCCTCTCGATCCCGCTCACTCGGCCCATGATCCTCTCCCGTTCGACCACGCCGTCGCTCTGAGGCAGGTTGTCTCCGCGGAGCACGAAGCCGTCTGGAATGGCGCAAGAAACCACGCGGTGGAGCGCGACGCGCCCGTCGTCGTCCCTTCTGAATGCTACGACGTCGCCCAGACGCGGGGACCGCCGGCGAGCGATTCCACGGTGAGGACGTCGCCGTCGCGGATCAAGGGGTGCATGCTGGACCCCCGTGCGGTGAAGCGGAACTGCGCGCCGCGTTCGAGCACGGTGGTCATCAGCTGAAGTAGCGTTGCCGCGTTCAACGCCTTGATCCCGGCCAGGCTATGCCTTGACGACCCGCGGACCCCACTCAGGCCGCACCACGTTGCGCGTGTCGACGACCAGCTTCACGGCGGAATACAGTGCCGGGTCGGCGAACTGCCGGTGGGCGGTGGAGAGGATCACGCAGTCGTAGTCGGCGAACTCCTGCGCCGATAGGCCCACCGACTTCAGCCCCAGGTCGTGTTTTCGGCCCGGCCGTGCCGCCGGCAGGTAGGGGTCGCAATAGGCCACCTCGGCGCCGCGATCCTGGAGCAGCTCGATGATCTCGTAGCTGGGTGATTCCCGGTCGTCGTCGATGTTGGCCTTGTAGGAGAGGCCGAGCACCAGAACCCGCGCGCCCTTGAGACTGCGGCCCTGGTCGGAGAGGGCCTCCTGGGTCTTGAAGATCACCCACGCGGGCATGCGGGTGTTGATCTCTCCGGCGAGCTCTATGAAGCGGGTCCACATGCCGTACTCGGCGGCCTTCCACGAGAGGTAGAAGGGGTCGAGCGGGATGCAGTGCCCCCCGAGGCCCGGTCCCGGGTAGAAGGCCTGGAAACCGAAGGGCTTGGTCTTGGCCGCCTCGATCACTTCCCAGATGTCGACGTCCATGCGATCGAAGAGCATCTTGAGCTCGTTCACCAGGGCGATGTTGACCGAGCGGTAGATGTTCTCCAGGAGCTTGGAGGCCTCGGCCACCCGGGAGCTCGAGACCGGCACGACGTGCTCGACAGCCACGCGGTAGAGCGCGGCGGCCACCTCGGTCGACTCGGCGTTGATGCCGCCCACGACCTTGGGGATGGTCCGCGTCGAGAACTGGGAGTTGCCTGGGTCCTCCCGCTCGGGCGAGAAGGCCAGGAGAAAATCGGCCGGGGAGCGAAGGCCGGAGTACTCGAGGATGGGGAGCACCTCCTCGTCGGTGGTGCCCGGGTACGTGGTCGACTCGAGCACGATCAGCTGGCCCGGCCGCAGGTTCTGCGCGACTGCTCTGGCCGTGTCGTGCACGTAGCTGAGGTCGGGCTCGCGGTGCCGGCCCAATGGCGTGGGGACGCAGATGACGACCACGTCGCAGGCGGCCAGACGGTGGAAGTCGCCGGTGGCCTCGAAGAGCGGCGGCGCGGGCGAGCCCGGCGCCGCTCCATGGACGTGGGTGTGGCGGGGGCAGGGCGACTCGGCCCAGACGAGGGCACCTGTCTCGAGGGCGCCGCCCGCCTCGACGGCGCCACCGGCCGCGTCGGTGGAGAGGGCGGGTGCAAGTCCGCGCGCCGCCGCCACCCGCTCCGGCCCGATGTGCCGGATGTAGCTCTCGCCCCGATTCAGTGCGGCGACCTTCTCCGGGTCGACGTCGAAGCCGAGGACGCTGAAACCGGCCTCTACGAAGACCAGCGCCAGCGGGAGACCGACATACCCTTGGCCGATGACGCCCACCGTGGCGGTGCGGTCGTCGATGCGCTCGAGGAGCGCCGTGGCGTGGGGGTTGGAGGCGGCGTGCATGCTGCGCGCCATTCTAGCAGGACGGGCGCGGGCCATGAGCCATGTGCGCCCAAGGTCGTATCGACGAAGACCCTGCAATCCCTCAGACTCTCGCCGGAGATGCAATCGCCGGTCGTGCCCGGCCGATCAGAAGATGGTACCCTAGTAATGTGCGTATTACCGCATTACTATCAGGGGGGTAGTTGGTGGGCCAGGAAGGAGTCACCGTCAGTCGCTTGACCAAGAAATATCAGGCCACAGTGCCCGCGCCGGTCCGGGAGCTTCTAGGGCTGTCGCAAGGTGACGTTATCGCCTTCGTTATCGAAGGGGATCGTGTGACACTGCGCCGTGCCGTGCCTCTCGACAGGGAGTTCGCTCGGGCCCTCGAGACGACTCTTGACGAGTGGCTCTCCGAATCCGACGAGGCGGCATACGGTGACCTCTGAGCCGGCCGGGTCCAGGGAGGAACGCGGTCTCAGCGGGCTCGACCGATGGGCCGTGGTCGTGGTTCCGTTCCCCTTCACCGATCGAGTGAAGGCGAAGAGGCGGCCGGCCCTGGTGCTGTCTCGTGCGGAGACCTTCGGGTCGGGGTCGGGGCACTCGGTCATGGCGATGATCACCAGCGCGGCAAACGCTGGGTGGCCTCTGGACGCGGCCATCGAGGGACTCTCCTCCGCCGGGTTGAGCGCACCTTCGGTCGTGCGCATGAAGCTCTTCACCCTCGATGAGCGCTTCATCCTCCGGCAGATCGGGCGACTCGGATCGGCGGATCAGGAGCGGGTCGGTGAGTCACTGCGGCTCCTGCTTCAGGGGGTGGGCCGGCAGGCGGATGCAAAGTGACGCTTCGCCGCCAAAGCGCGATAGCGGCGGGTGAGACAGGTCGCATGAACCTATCCGAACGGGTCCCATCCGCCGTCCCCTGACGAGGACCGGACGGTAGAATGGGCCACGCCATGGACACCTACTCCGCCAAGCTCCGGCAGGCCCGCGCCCAGCTGCCGTATTTCCCGCGGGCGCTGCGCCTGGTCTGGGAGGCGGCCCACGTGTGGACCGTGCTCTGGGCGGTCCTCCTTGTGGTGCAGGGCCTGCTGCCGGTGGCGCTCGTCTACCTGACGCGCGACGTGGTCAACAGCGCGGTCGCGGCGGCCGGTGCCGGGGGAACCCGAGAATCGCTGGGACCCGTGCTCTTCTGGGTGGTCCTCACCGCCGTCGTGCTGCTGACCCAGGAGCTCGCCCGCTCGGCCTCGAGCTACGTGCGCGTCGTGCAGTCCGAACTGGTCACCGACCACATCTACGGGCTGATCCACCAGAGGTCGACCCTCGCCGATTTCGCCTTCTACGAGACCCCGGAATATCACGACCACCTCCACCGGGCCCGCGCCGAGGCCGGATTCCGGCCGCTCGCGTTGGTCGAGGGCATGGGGACCGTGCTGCAGAACAGCCTCACCCTCCTGTCGATGCTCTTCGTCCTGGCTCCGTTCGGCTGGTGGCTCCCGCCGGCCCTCCTGGTGAGCACGCTGCCCGCGCTTCTGGTTGTCATCCACCACGGCGCCCGCCAACATCGCTGGCGCCGCACCGCGACCCCGGCCGAGCGGCGCACCTGGTACTACGACTACCTGCTCACGCACGGCGAGACGGCGGCGGAGCTGCGGCTCTTCGATCTGGGCCCGTATTTCACCGAGTCGTGGCGCGACCTGCGCCACGGGCTGCGCACGACCTGCCTGGGTCTGGCCCGGCGTCAGGGGATAGCTGAGGCGGCGGTCGGGGCCTTCGGGCTGCTCGTCAGCGCGGGGGCTCTCGGCGTGATGCTTTGGCGGACGATCCAGGGCGTCTTCGACCTGGGCGACCTCGCCCTCTTCTACCAGGCGTTCAATCAAGGGCAGCGGCTCATGCGGAGCCTGTTGGAGGGCGTCGGTCAGCTGGTCTCGAACAGCCTGTTCCTGGGCGACCTGTTCGAGTTCCTCGAGCTCGAGCCCGGGGTCGTCGACCCGCCGGACCCGCTGCCGGCGCCCCAGGCCCTCGAACGGGAGATCCGCTTCCGCGGAGTCAGCTTCCGCCACCCGGGCGAGGAGCGCGCCGTCCTCGACGACTTCCATCTGGTCATCCCCGCCGGTCAGGTGGTGGCCGTGGTGGGCCCGAACGGGTCGGGCAAGACGACCCTCTTCAAGCTGCTCTGCCGACTCTACGATCCCCAAACCGGGTCGGTGGAGCTCGACGGCGTGGATCTTCGCTCCCTGCGCCTCGCGAATGTGCGCCGCATGATCACCGTGCTCTTTCAGCAGCCGGTGCAGTACGCGCTGAGCGCGGGGGAGAACATAGCGCTTGGCGACCGAGCCGGGCTGTTCGCCGACCGTGCGGCCCGCGACGGGCATCGCAACCTCGACCAGCCGCCGGCATCCGCCACCGCAGAGGGCGGTTCGGGCGAGGGGTCCCCGGTAGCGGTTCATCCGCGCGTGATCGCCGCCGCGGTCGCTTCCGGCGCCGACGAGGTCATCAGCCGCCTACCACAAGGATACGACGCGCTGCTCGGCAAGTGGTTCGACGGCGGCCACGAGCTCAGCCTGGGAGAGTGGCAGCGCATCGCCCTGGCCCGCGGCTTCCTGCGGGAGGCTCCCATCCTGCTGTTGGACGAGCCCACCAGCGCCATGGACTCCTGGGCCGAGGCCGACTGGATGGCCCGCTTCCGCGAACTGGCTGCGCGCCGCACCGTCGTGGTCATCACGCATCGCTTCACCACCGCCATGCATGCCGACGTCATCCACGTGATGGTGGGAGGCAAGATCATCGAGTCGGGTGACCACGCCGGCCTCGTCGCTGCAGGCGGCATGTACGCGCGCTCCTGGGCGGCGCAGACGGGGGTGTCGGCATGTCGCAGTCGAAAGGGCATTCGCTGAACGCTTCAGCGCCGATCAGTCGCCGTTCTCGCGTCGCCCGATTCCTCCGGGTGTGGGCCCCGCTCGGCGTGTGGCTGGTCGTCATAGGCTTCACCTCTGGCGAGCTCGGCGCGCGTACTCACATCGACGTCTGGGTCTGGCACGTGATGAACGAGTGGCTTCCCGGACTTCTCGGAATCGAGCCTTCGACCGCCACACCGAGCTTTCTCCCGTGGTGGGTCCGCAAGCTCGCCCATGTGGGCGAGTACATGGTCCTGGGGCTCGTCGCCGTGCGGGCGTGGAACCTTCGGGCGAGCGACAGGGGCCGGCGGCGGGCGGCCTTGGCGCCCGCCCCGGCGGACGGAGGCGGTTCGGCTGCTGCCGGACTCGCAGCCCACCTCACGAGCACTCGCGGCCGCTCGCGCTTTCTCTTGCCTCCGCTTGCCCTGTCCGCCGCCGTCGCGACTCTCGACGAGCTCCACCAGAGCACCCTGCCCGCCCGCACCGGCTCCCCGCGCGACGTCGCGATCGACCTCTGCGGGGCTCTGATGGGAATCGCGATAGGGGCGAGGCTCTGGCGGGCGACATTCGGCGGCGCCCGAAGCACCGAGGCGGAGCCCCCCGCGCACGCCCCGACCGGCGCCGCGGCCGAAACCACTGGCGCGGGCGGCCGACTCGTGGAAGACTAGGCTATGGCTTCCACCCGTACAGGCGCCTCCGCGCGCACGGTCGACGCCGCGGCCCTCGCCGAGGCCCTCGCTCGCGCGGCGACGGTCAGCTTCTCCGGTACTCCCATGGGCCCGGCCATGTCGCAGGTGGTGAAGCGGCTCCTAGCCGAAGGAGCGCTCAGCGGGCAACAGGCGGCCCAGCTGTGGCGGGCGATCGGCTTCGTGCAGCTTCCGCAACTCTACGACCACCTCTACAACGAGCAGGTGGTGCAGGAGCTGGCCCAAGGGATCGAGCGGGGAGCCTCCTCGTTGCGCGTGGGCGACATGCGGACGGTGGTGCAGAAGCTCAGCGGCACGCGAAGGGCGGCCGGCTAGAAACTCGATTCATGAATCGAGTCTTAAGGCAGGCGCTCCCTCTTGTTCCTCTGGCGCTCGATCCACTCGAGGTCGGCCTGGACCATCATCTTCACCAGCCCCGCGAAGTCGACGGTCGTGCTCCAGCCCAGCTGCTCGCGAGCCTTGCGTGGTTCGCCCACCAGGAGATCCACTTCGGCCGGGCGTATGAGACCTGGATCCTGCACGACGTGATCCTGCCAATCCAGTCCGACCTCGGCGAAAGCCAGCTCCGCGAACTCCCGCACCGAATGCGTCTCCCCCGACGCCACCACGAAATCACCAGCCGCCTCTTGCTGGAGCATGAGGTGCATGGCCCGCACGTAGTCGCCGGCGAAGCCCCAATCCCTGCGGGCATCCAGGTTGCCGAGCCGGAGCTCGGTGGCCAGCCCATACTTGATCCGCGCGACGGTGTGCGTGATCTTCCGCGTCACGAACTCCAAGCCCCGGCGCGGTGACTCGTGGTTGAACAGGATGCCTGAGCATGCGTGCATGCCGTAGGACTCCCGGTAGTTGACCGTGATGAAGTGGCCGTACGCCTTGGCGCAGCCATACGGCGAGCGAGGATGGAACGGTGTGAGCTCGGTCTGGGGCACCTCCCGCACCCGTCCGAACATCTCGCTCGAGGACGCTTGATAGAACCGCGCCTCCTTGTCGAGGCGACGAAGGCTCTCGAGGATGCGAGTGACCCCGAGCCCGGTGAACTCGCCCGTAAGGAGCGGTTGCTCCCAGCTCGTGGGGACGAACGACTGCGCCGCCAGGTTGTAGACCTCGTCGGGCTCCGAGCGCAGCACGGCTTGGTCGAGCGAGCTCTGGTCGAGCAGGTCGCCGTGAATGAGTTCGATGTCGTTCCGGATGTGGGCGATGCGCCAGAAGTTCTCCGAAGCCGAGCGCCGCACCACGCCATAGACGCGGTAACCGAGTTCCAGGAGGTGTTCGGCTAGGTAGCTGCCGTCCTGTCCGGTGATGCCGGTGATCAACGCGGTGCGATCGCTCATCGAGAACCTGCCTCCTCTTCCGCCACGCGGCGGCGCCAGTAGTCGAGGGTGTCGCGGACGGTGTCGCGGATGTCGTAACTGGGGGCCCAGCCGAGGGCCCGGAGCCGGCCGGCGTCGCCGACCAAGATAGGGACGTCGACGGGGCGGAGGAGGGCGGGGTCTTGCTCGACCTGTATATGAGCTGAAGGTGCCAGCTGGGCAAGCATCATGTCCAGCAGCTGCTCGACCGAGTGAGACACCCCGGAGGCCACGTTGTAGACCGAACCGGGCTCCCCGCGGTCCAAGATCGTCAGGTACGCTTGAACCACGTCGCGGACGTCGAGGTAGTCTCGCCGAGCCTCCAAATTGCCCACGGCCAGGACCCCCTCTCCCTGCCGCTCGAGGACGCTGATGCGGCGGGCCAAGTCCGGCACGACGAAGCCCAGACCTTGTCCCGGGCCGATGTGATTGAACGCGCGGGTTACGAGGCAGGACAAGCTTCGGCTCTCGTGGAACACGCGGGCTATCCCTTCCTGGGCCAGCTTGCTCACTCCATAGTGGGTGGTCGGATTCGGCTCGGCTGCTTCTCTTAGAAGGCCATCCGTTCGGTCTGGGCGTCCGTAGACGTGAGCTGAACTCGGGACGAGCACCCGGGCTTGCGGGGCCACGTCGGCCAATGACTGGAGAAGCGCCGCCGTTCCGATCACATTCGCCTGGTAGGTGGCGATCGGATTGCGGAAGGAGCCTCCCACCGACGCCTGCGCCGCTAGATGCAGTACGTGACTCGGGGGGCCGAGTGTAGATGCGAGGTCCTCGATGGCCGCCTTCGCAGAAGCGGGCTCGGTGAGGTCGGCGGTGAAATGGGCGTATGGCCGGTTTATTGCCCGCTGCGTGCCCCTCTCCGCCGGCCGCGTCTCAGTCTCAGGCTTCGACCGGTCTAATCCGGCGCACCAGGAGAACCTCTCGCTCGCCGCGTCCAAGACGTAGGCTCCGACGAAGCCGTGGTCCCCAGTGACAAGCAAACCCTCGCCTACCCGGTTCACCTCGCGAAGAACCCCTGTACGGCGGCACATACCTCTTCGATCTCGGATGCGGTCAGGTCGGGGAACGACGGCAGGTTGATGCCGGACGCACCCAAGCGCTCTGCCACCGGATACGAACCGTCGGCTACGCGATACATCGGAAGGGTGTGGGCTGGATGAAAGAACGGACGTGAGTCGACACCGTGATCTCTCAGGTGAACCATGAGCTCGTCGCGCTCTATCGGGTCGACCAGGATCGAGTACATCCAGAAGACGTTGCGCGCCCAGGACATCTCCGGCTGGAGCGTGACGCCTGGGACGGTCCCCAAACCCCGCGCGTAAGCGTCGGCGATCTCTCGCTTGCGCGCCAGTATCGCGTCGATCTTGGATAGCTGCGCAACGCCGACCGCGGCCGCGAGGTTGGTCATGCGGTAATTGAAGCCCACTGCATCGTGCCAGTACGTCCTCGTCGGGGAGACTCCTTGTCCCCTGAGATGACGGCATCGCTCCGCGAACGCCTCGTTGTCGGTCACGACCATGCCGCCTTCGCCCGTCGTGATCACTTTGTTGCCGAAGAAGCTGAACGAACCGGCGACCCCCAGTGGGCCGACCCTCCGCCCCATGTACTCCGCCCCGTGCGCTTCTGCTGCGTCTTCGACGAGATGAAGCCCGTGCTCGGCCGCGATCTTCTCCAAGGGTTCCATATCGGCGGGGTGGCCATAGAGGTGCACCGCTAGGATGGCGCGAGTACGCGGGCCGACGGCCTCGCGCACTCTGTCAGGATCGAGGTTCCAGTAGTCGAGGTGTGAATCGACGAACACAGGGCTGGCGCCTGTGTAGGTGATGGCGTTCACTGACGCGACGTAGGTGAAGGTCGGGACGATCACCTCGTCGCCCGGCCCGAGTCCCAGGGCCGCGAGAATCAGATGAAGCGAGACCGTCCCGTTGCAGGTGGCAACGCCGTACCTGGCCCCGACGAAATCGGCGAAGCCGCGCTCGAACCGGTCGAGAAACTCTCCCCTGGACGAGATCCACGACGAGTTCATGGCTTCCAGGACGTAGGCAGTCTCCTTCTCGTCGAGGGCGGGGCGGTAGACGGGGATCATCGGTGGTCGTTGCGGGCTTCGAGAGACGGCTGTGCCGTGCTCGATCCTGCTCCCAGTACTTGAACTGCAACCCCTTTTGCCGTCCGATGGTCCACTCGGGATAGATTACGCATCTTAGGGACCACAGGCAAGGACTCACCGGCCCCAGGCATCAGCTACAATCGCCAGGTGCGGCCACACGGATGGTCTGGAGCCACAGGTGACTCCCCGGTTTCGAGGCGAAGCGAGAATCTGGTGACAAGAACAGGCAACATCCCCTTTATTGGGCCATTGTTGAACAAGGCTCGCATCGCGGTCCGCATTGCTCCGCTCGTAGCGGCCGCATTCCCATCTGACCCTCTTCCCGCAAGCCGTGTAGCCCCGTTTTCTGTGGGGGCATGTGCTGATTTGTCGGATCCGACCGACGAAGCTCTCTATCGTGGTTTCGCCGAATCAGCGGGCGGGAGCGAAGAAGTCATTAGGCAGCACCGGGAGCTGTTTATCCCCGTTACCAGGGAAGCGGCTGTTGCCACGAAGGGGATGCCAATTGTCGATGTCGGGTGCGGTCGCGGCGAGTTCCTGGGGTTGATGAGGATTGCGGGAGTTGAAGCATTTGGTGTCGACACGAGCGAGTGTCTGGGTGAGCGCCTGCGCGAAGAGGGTCACCGGGTTCAGACGGAAGACGCAGTCACCTTCCTTGAATCCACACCCGATAGGTCGCTAGGTGGGGTAGTGTGCTTCAACGTAGTCGAACATATGGATTCCTTCTATTTCCTACGGTTCTTGCGATTGACGGCCAGAAAAGTTGCTCCCGGGGGCTGCGTGATCCTAGGCACTTCGAACCCCGAGTGCCCTTTCGAGATGGGTGTCTTCTGGTTGGATCTGACCCATGTGCGTCCATACCACCACGCGACGTGCGCGTGCTATCTGTCTCAGCTCGGTTTTGGCTCCGTTCGGACTGTATTCTATGATCCAGCTCCGATCCCGCTGCGCACCTCCAACGATGGTTCGAGCCCCTATCGCGCCTATGCAGTAGTTGGCGTGCGTTCGCTACCGAAGGGCACTGTTGGGGCTGGTGCCATGTGAACCTTGCATGGAAGACGGCGAAGAACTCAGTCTACGCCGTAGCCGAATATGCCTGGCCCATCGCCCTCGCTCTTTTCACTGCTCCCTTCATCGTCAATCACCTCGGCGCGTCTGGCTACGGCCTTCTGTCCATCGTCGGTGTGACTCTTGGGTTCTTCGGCTTCCTAGACCTCGGCATCGGCGCGGCGGCGACGCGGCAGGTCGCAGCTTACTACGATAGGGAGCAGCACGAGAAGATCGGCATCGTCCTCAGCACGGCGGTAGCATTCTACTTGTTGGTCGGAGTGGCCGGCTCTCTATTGATACTTGCGCTCACTGATACGTTGGTGTCCGATGTTCTGAAGATACCACCGGAACAGACTGCGACAGCGAAGACTGCGTTCTACGTGTCTGCCCTCGCTCTTCCTGTTTCCCTCGTTGTGAGCGCGTTCACGGCCGTACCCCGAGCTATTCAAAGGTTCGACGTCTCGACAAAGATAAGCTTTGTGTTCGCGACCACCAGCAGCGTGGCCGTCGTAGTGCTGCTAGCATTGGGTAAAGGCATTGTCGCTATCCTGGTAGCCGGTCTTCTAATGGGATTGGTCGGCCTTCTCGTCGGCTTCCTTGTTATTCGGAGACTCCTCCCTACTGTTAGGATAAGAATAAGCATCGATCCACACATGCTGCGCGAATTGTTGAGTTTTGGTGGGTACTTCTTTCTTTCCACTATCGGAGCCCTGCTTCTGTATCAATTAGACAAGTTCCTAATCGGAGCCTTCCTCGGTGTCGTAGCAGTGACTTACTACGTTGTACCCGGCAACCTTGCACAGCGTATTCAGGGCCTGGCGGCGGCCGCGGTTGCCGTCGTCTTTCCGGTGTCGGCGTCCCTATTCGCAGCCGCAGAGAGAGAAGCCTTGCAGCGGCTCTACACGGAGGGCTCCCGCCTGGTGCTCATTCTTATCGTTTCCATCGCTGTGCCTCTCGCCGTCTTCGCCGAAAGGTTCCTCGCGCACTGGATGGGGCCCGAGATCGCCTCTGGCAGCGCCACTACGATGATGATTCTGGTGGCCACGTACGCGCTCCTGAGTACGACGGGTATGGCTTGGAGCATAGCCAATGGGCTAGGGCGCGCCAGAATCAACGCTGCGTTCACCTTCGCCATATTCATCGTCGATGTTGGGCTCTTCCTGCTGCTGATCGGCCACTATGGCGTTCCCGGAGCTGCCGCTGCGTACTTGGCCAGTGCCATTGTCGGTGTCCCCGCTCTCATAGCATGCGTGGAACGAAAGTTGCTGGAGCTCTCGGGCATCGAATTCCTCAGAGTCTCTTGGCGGGTCGGGGTGACCGGAGTCCTGCAACTTCTCATTGGGTTGGCTCTCCGTCCATTGGCCGTCAACCTTTGGTCCGTTCTTGCGCTCATGGTATTCGTGTTTGCCTTATTCTTTCCCCTGTATTGGGGCCTTGGTTTTGCACGGGAAGGTGACCGACTCCTGCTATCCTTGTTCGTGAGGAGAGTGCGAGGATAGCCTCACCGTTCTCAGATGAAGGGCAGGACGCGTGTACATCAGGATGCTTTGCCCCCACGATGGTGATGCGCTCGCCGACTTGTTCGACTCGATCGTCAAGGACACAGAAGCTCGGTCCTTCTTCCACCCGCACTCTTTCGATCGCACTACGGCACTTGACATCTGCGCCAACGTCAACAAGCGACAAGACCTGTTTTTCGTTGCCTTCGAAACTCCCCGAATCGTCGGCTACGGGATGCTTCGTGGGTGGGATGAAGGATATGATGTGCCGAGCTTCGGTGTCTATGTCGCCCAGGACAGGCGAGACGAGGGCATCGGTACTGCACTTCTTGACTACGCAATCGAGGTTGCGAGGATGAAAGGTTGTCTTGAGATCATGCTGAAGGTTTACGGAAGCAATAGAACGGCGAAAGCTTTGTATGAGAGCCGTGGCTTCCTGTTTATCGACTGCGCTAGTGATGGGCATCAGCTTATAGGTCGCCTGCGATTGGCTGAGTAGAATACGGCTCGCAGTTTTGCTGCACGTGCCCACCTGTCGGACGTGAGACTGGAGTTGCCCGTTGAGACATTGACTTTAGACTGCGACGGCGCCGTGACAGCTCAGAGGAAGCTTCTGTGCATCCGAACTGCCTTCTCGAGTGCATTGCGATACAGGGTGGCCGCGTCCCACCAGGAATACCTGCCGATGGCCTCTCGCGATTGTCGAACCATGGCCGCGCTTCTCTCGTGGTCCGACAGAGCCTGGTCGACCCTCGCGGCTACGTCGTCGGGATCGTTCGGATCGAACAGCCAGGCGTCTGTCTTGAGGAATCGCATCTGCTCCAAGTAGGGAGGAATGTTGGACATTGCGACGGGGACTTCTAGCTGCCATCCGTCGAGCGCGGGGCCGCAGCCCGCTTCGTACAGAGAAGTCGAAACGGTGAGGCGTGCGCAACGCGTAATACAGTCAATCTCATGGTCGGATACATATCCGGGAAAGCAGTAGTCAATTCCGCGGCTCAAGGAACTGGACAAAAGGAAGCGGTGTGGCTCGGAAAGAGGCGAGGTGGGGGGAATAAAGAGGCCCGGTTGTCCTAGGCTATCGATACCGACACCCGTGATAACGAAGGGGATGAATCGGCCACTGCCCTTCAATCGCTCCATGGCGCGCAGAAAAGTGATGATGTTCTTGTGGCGTCCGCTTTGAGCGGGATAAAGTATGTATTCTTGTGGTAAACGTAATTTATCAACCGTACGTCGAGCTAGGTCTTTGTCTATTGAATCAAAGGAATACGGAGGTAGATATATAACGGATGTTCGGTTGACCGACGTTCTGTATAGGCTCCATGTCTCTCTTTCCATGAATGGTGTAGAGTTTACTACCATATCAAAATGTGAAAACCAGTATTCACTTTGCCTCCTCATAGCTGCTATCATATCTTTGGTGAAATTCTGAGGGAAATGCATATGGTTAAAATCATGAACCGTCGCCACAACGGGAACCGATATTGACGCTGGCTCCATGAAGAAGGGCATACTAAAGTAGACCAGGTCATATGTATTCAGGGCGTCAAGCACATGCTTTGGGAAGGCAAATAGATACCACGGCTTGCCGCTCGTGTGACGGAGTGATCTGACTGCGGTAGACGTTTCCGCGGCTAGTCGGTAAGACCAGTCGCTTCTGCGCGCGAGCCATCGCGTTCCGCGCCAAAGGCGCCCGCGCTCGATTTGGGAAGTGCCAGGCTGAGTCTTTGTGGATCCCTTGGGCGGCCCTGCGATTGCCCTGTCGGAGACAACCACAACCTCGATGTTCGAAGCTCTCTCGGTGAGCTTCGCGACGCCGTCACTCGCGGCGATCAGCGGATGGGCAAATAGGGTAAGCTCAAGAGACGCGTCGGAAAGAGCAAGGTGGTGTACTAGGGCCAGCATGAAACGCGTCAATCCACCCACGGTGGGTTGATGAGAGACGATAGCGATCTTCATCCGGCCCCCACAAGGCGACTTCGATTGTCCTTTTGGTTCAAAGGATACACGTTGAAAGAGTTTCGGCGGCCTCAGAAACCAAAGACCTCGCTACAAGCCCCCTTGTGGGGATCTAAAGTCCTTCATAATGGCTATCGACGTCGTCCACCGTCGCTTGGATGCGACAGTAGCGTGGGGTCTGCCCGGACAATAGGGTCCGCGCCGCTGTTCGGGGATAGCTGGCTCTCCGCCACTGGCGACCGCGGCTCTGCTTCTCATGGGTGTCAGGCCACATACTTTGACTGCGCCTCGCTTTCAGCGGTCCCTACTACCGAGAGAGGTTCCATCCAGACCCCTGCGTCACTTCTTCGTTCTTGACGCCGTTGTGCATAGCGGCGCTGCGTGAGCGGCCGAGCGTTGTCTCCCTATCCCGCTGGCTTTCGCCGCGGTTCCGGCTTCCCGGCCGCCCTATTGGTCGGCTGCGGTGACCGGTTCGTTCAGCTACAAAGTGGTGGCCTACGCCTCTGATTCTTTGGGTCTGGGTATCGCCGCCCGCAACACACTCCGCGTGTTGCGCGAGACTGGCCGTGAGGTCTCGGTTGTCGACGTGGATCCGAGTGCTTGCCCCACCAACCCGCGCGTTGTTCTTCATCGGGGCGGCGCCTCGGGGCGTCGTCGCAGGCACATCAACCTGTTCTTCCTCAACCCGCTGGGGCTGGCGCGACATTGGGCCCTGTGGGGTCGTCATGTCAGTCTGACGGATATCAATGTCCTCACCCCGTTTTGGGAGCTTCCCCTGCTCCCCAAGGCCTGGGCACCGGTGATGCGTGCCATGGATATCGTCTTGGCTCCGAGCCGATTCATCGAGCGAGCCTGCCTTTCGACTGTTTCGCCCGATGCAGTCTTGTACTATCCGCAGGCTGCGTTCGTGCCTGACGAGGTTCGATCCGAGCCGGAGAAATGGGGCCTACCGGACGAGGCCACGAGCTTCATCGTTGCATTCGATCCGGGTAGCGACATTGATCGTAAGAACCCAACAGCGGCAATCATGGCTTTCCAGAGAGCATTTCCGGCCAATGAGAAGGTTGCACTCGTAATCAAGACTCAGAGTCCTCGCACAGAGCTTCAAGCGGGACTTCTTGACAGGATTCGGCGAGAAGTATCTGGCGACGCGCGAATCACGTGGATCCAGAAGACTCTCCTATTCCAGGAACTTCTGGGCTTGTACGCTAGTTGCGATGTGCTCCTGTCATTGCACCGATCCGAGGGTCTCGGTCTTCACCTCATGGAGGCCATGAGTCTTGGGCGAGCCACGGTCGCAACCGGATGGTCCGGCAACTTGGATTTCATGAGCTCAGCCAATTCGTTTCCCGTACCTTACGAACTCGTGCAACTCGCGACGCGCCAACCGGAATACTTGGCCGAGATTCCGCGTCAGGGACAGGTTTGGGCCGAGCCATCGATTGGCTCGGCGGCAGCGATCTGTAAGAGGTTAGCTGACAATCGTGTGCTCAGGGATGATGTCGGAGCCAGAGCCGCGCAGAGCATGCGAGAGCTGAGGGCTCGAGTGCTTACCGGACAGACGTTCGACCAACTGGAGGCTAGGCTGTCCAGACAGACTAGCGCTCGGCGATTGGCGCCGGCCCTCGTCAAACTCAGCGTGACTCAGTTTCCTCGGGTAGCCATCCGTAAAGCTTCCCGCGGTGTTGTTGGGGTTCTTCACCAGGGTTACTGAGCGGCGAGGCAGCGAACATGGACAAACAAGTCAACAACACCGCTATCGCCGTCTCACACGCGAAGCCGTCGCGGTTCAATCTGCAGTTGATGCTTGGGGAAACGAGCCAGCAACTGAGGAAGACGTGTGAATGGCGGAGTGTGTGGCTTATTACTAAGCCGGCGCGCTTCGAGTGCCCACCGAGCGCACTACGGTAGGCCACGGAGTTTCCTGTGTACTCCGAGCCCACGCATACCGATTGCACCTTACGTCCCTGTTCCGCGAGTCGCGGTTGGTTGTCCGTCACTATCTCGTGATCCGCCGTTTGCCAGGTCCGCGGGGTCTTGGGGGTCTAAGCAGATTGCTACGTCCGCCAGCTGTTCCGGTGCGGTTCAGGGGATTTCCTCGCAGAGCTGCGGTCCGGCCTGATGGGCTCGCCCTGTACCTCGGCCGCGCGGGAGGAGGTCATTGGTTAGTATGGGTTGAGCTGGCCAAACGATAGGCCTTGACCATCTCTTGGATCACATTAGCCCAATGGAAGCACCCTCTCCTAGCCAGTGCACGCCCGACCACTGCCTTGCGCAGACGCTGCTTACTCACCAGTTCTTCGAGCAGCATTGCGAGTTCCTGGTGATTGCCTGGGCCGAAGTACAGCGCCCCTTCGGCCAAAACCTCGGGCATAGGCGGAGCATCCGTCGCTATGATTGGCGTGCAGCATCCAGCCGCTTCCAGAGGCGGGAGGCCGAATCCCTCGGTCAAGGACGGGAAAGCAAAGACGGTTGCTCCTGCATATAAGCCCGGCAGATGTGCGTTCTCGACGAACCCGAGGAAGCGCACCCGCTGCGCTTCCTCGGGTAGCAGCTTCGTAATAAGCTCCCGGATGTGATTCCCGTAGGGGGTCGAGGGATCTCCAGCGAGAGCTAGGTCGCAGGTGGCGCGCACCTCGACCGGAAGACTCGCGTATGCGCGGACCAGGGTGGCGACGTCCTTGTGCGGGCGGAAGGCACCTGCCCAAAGGATGTAGCCTCGGTCGAGGCCATATACGCAACGGACCGCGGTAATCGAATCCTTCGTTTGCGGCCGGAACTCCTCGCCCACTCCTGGCGGGATGACGGTCAGCGACTTCGGCTGGAACCCTGCTTCGTATAGGGTACTAGCCGCGAACCTTGTGTCGCACAGAATGGCAGCCGATCGACGAACCGCTTCTCTGACGACCGCGCGGAAGAGACTGCGGCGTGGCCCGCTGAGCATGGTCTCCGGGTGCAGCAAGGGGATCAAGTCGTGCACCGTGGTAACTAAGGGGCCGTCGAAGCCCAGGGGTATCGTGACGTGGGGGGCGTGGTAGACGTCGGCGCGGCCCCGCGCCGCTCGGCCGGCCTCAAGGGCGCCCATGGGCGACCAGGGGTCGCCCGCGACGAGGGCCCACTCGACATCGCGGGCGGGGGCGAGTTCGTGGAGGAACTCGTTGTCGGGGTTCCGCAGGACCAGGAGGCGGATGTCCTGCTCGTCGGCTTGCTCGGCGAGGGCGCCCAGGAGTCCTCGGGTGTAGGTACCGACGCCGCTCCAGGTCGCCAGGCGTGCGTCGAAGGCGAGACGGAGTGGGATGGCTCATCTCCAGACTTCGGTTTTCGACCTCCGCGAATGGTATCAGACCCTGTGGAATGGGCCGGGGCGAGGAGCAGAGCTGACAGCAAGACGAGGGGGCGGCCTGCCCGGCCGCCCCCCTGCTGGTCCCGCCCTACTTGCCCCCCGTCGTCTGCTGGCTACCGCCGCCCAGGCCTTTCATGTCCAGCAGCGGCACGACGCTGTCGGGGAGCACGCCCCACTCGATGCTGGGCGAGAGCTTCTGGACGAACTCGTATTGGATGATCAGCGGGTTCTGGGCGATGGCGGCCTGCTTCAACTTGATGGCCTCGGCCTCGCCCGCGGCCTCGATCTTCTTCTTCTCGGCCTCGCCCTGGGCGTTGATGATGGTCTGCTGCTTGATCGCCTCCTGCCGGGCGATGTTGTTCTGCTCGGTGAGGGCGTTCTGCTTGGCGATCTGCTTGGCCTCGACCGCGGCCACGTATTCGGGCGCGAAGGAGATGCGGCGGATAAGGTACTGGTCGATGACTATGCCGTGCCTCCCGAAGGCCTCCTCGAGGCGCTTTTGCACCACCTGCTGGGCCTCTGCCTGCCCCGTCTGCGTGTAGAGGGCCTCGGCGGAATAGCTCTTGGGCACCTCGCGCGAGATCGATCGAGAGAAGGCCTTGACCACATTCTCCACCACGGCGCCCATGTCGCCCACGTCCTGGGCGATCGCCGGCGCGCCATCGGCGGGGATGCGGAACAGCACCGTGAACGTGAGTTGGACGGTCTGGCCGTCGCTGGTCGTGCTGTCCACCGTGACATCCGGGTAGTTGGCCTGAGAGCTGTCGGGATTCTCGGAGGCCTCGTAGCTGGTCACCTTTGTGGAGTAGAGCACCACTTTGTCCACGAAGGGCAGCTTGAAGTGGAACCCGGGCTCGAAGGTGGCCGCCTGCACCTTGCCCACGCGTTTGACCACTCCGACGGTGCCCGCCTCCACCTGGGTGTACGAGCTGATCACGGCGACGATGATGAAGATCACCAGACCGATCCCCCAGGCGATGGCCCACGTGCCGAGACCACGCAGGGTGCGGTGCTTCTCAGGAGAGCCGGGCGCGCCCCCCGGTACGGCGCCCTTCTTGCGCAGGTAGCGTCCCGACGCTGTGGCTCCCTTCAAGACCGCCCCTATGATGAGTGGCAGAACCACGAGCGTGAGGATCACCGTAGTGATGAACGTCCCCATCTTCTTCCTCCTCGTCGACCTTGCGGCTATACGCTGTACCGCAATCTATCAATCTTCGGCGGGTTTCCTTTGCTCCTTGAAGGCGATAGTGTAAGGAGCCGATCGACCGGTAGTTGAGCGACCATCGCGAGAGGAGGCAACGTTGAGCGGACCACAACCTCGGGCGTGTGCTCAGTGCGGCCACGTGCAGATGGAGGGGGAGTTCTGCGAGCAATGCGGCGCCCAGATGCCTGTGCCGCAGGTCGACGCGGGTGTGCTCCACACGCCGCCCGTCGTTGCGCCGCCACCACCTCGCCCGGCGCAGCCTCTTGCCTCCGACATCCCCACCGTCATCACGAGTGCGGCCTCCCTCGGCGGCCTGGGCTCGGAGCCTCCGCCACCTCCGCCGCACGTCGCGCCGCCCGCGCCGCCCGCGGCGCAACCGTCCTTCGCGCCCCCGGCTCAACCGCCCGTCGCGGGTCCCGCCGCTCCGCCCCCGCCGGCGCCCGACGCGATGCCCAAGCCGGCGCCGCCCCCGCCTCCTCCCGCCGCCCCTTCACCTGCGCCGCAGCCAGTGGCCTACCCGGCTCACCAGCCGCCCCCGCAGCCCGCCCCGGTGTATGCACCTCCGCAAGGCGGCCCGTACACCGTGCCTGGGAATCCGCCGCGCCAGGATCAGTATTCGGGCGGGGCCTACCCGCCGGTGGCGCCGCCTCCGCCCAACTACCCGCCGCCGGGCGGGTACGGCGCTCCGCCTCCCGGGCCCTTCGGTGCAGGCACCTCCGGGAACGGCTTCTTGAGCAGCCTTTTCGACATGTCGTTCCACCGTTTCGTGACGCCGAAGCTGATCAAGGTGCTCTTCATCCTCGGGATCGTCGGGATCGCCCTTTGGGTCCTCGGGATGTGGATCTGGGGCTTCAGCCAAGGCGTGGGCGCGGGCCTCGTCCTCTTTATCCTGGCGCCCATCATGGGGTTCGTCTGGATACTCCTGGCCAGGCTGTGGCTCGAGGTGGTAGAGGTCCTGTTCCGCATCGAGGAGCACACGGCCATCATGGCCCGCGGGGAGAAGAAAATCTGAGGTCTCTTGCGGCTGAGCGATAGTACGCAGCGGGGCCGCCCAAAGGGCGGCCCCGCTCGTCTCAGGAGTGGGGGGCGCGCAGCGCCCCAACGGGTTCTACGACTTGACCAGGTACGTCTCTGACCCTCGCTGGACCACCTTGACCGAGTCGCCCGCCTGCGTTTTCAGAACCTTCCTCAAGCCCTGCACCAGAGTGGCGGGTTTGCGGTCGGTGCCGTCGATCAGGACGCTCTTCTCTTTGCTGCTCATGAATTCCTCGACCATGTTCTCGTAGAATCCCGTGCGCCTACGGGTAGGGACTGCTTTAGGTACAAGTTTGTACTCCGCCTGACGAGCCATGCGCTCCCCCAATCGTTATCGAGCCGAACGTCTGCTCGCATCCTACCATGCTTCAAGTGGAGTCAATAGCGCGAGCCCGATGCACCACATCCAAAGGACGATCGAGGAGGCAGTCGAGAGGCTCAGTGAATCTGTGAGCCCAAAGATGGCAAAGACAATGGTTGAACTGAGTAGACCCAAAGCGCAGGCTCGGGTCATGTTCCCGTACTCGCGCAAGGCCAAGGCAAGTTGCACCATCCCGGCAAGAAGGGCCAACAGCCCCAAGAGCCCGGGTATGCCGAGAGTGAGCGCGGTATCCAAGAAGGCGTTGTGGGCGTGCGAGACGGTGAACGAAAGGCCAACCGATTCGTACGGGTAGCGCACCGGGAGGACCCGGTTCAGCACCGCGAGACCGATGCCGGTGAACGC
>JAJZQZ010000214.1 GCA_021802965.1 Actinomycetes bacterium | reverse complement strand
AGCCTCAGGGCGGACTCGATGATCAGCTCCCGCTTGGTCTCAACCACACGCGTTCGCGCCATCTTGGGCTCCAGTCTCTGTGAAGTCGGTGGGGAGCTCAGCGCACCAGCTCGAGGCCTACCGTGAACGCCTGCCTGTTGAGGTCGACGAAGCGGGGAGGCACCAAGCGCTCGATGACCTCGATCCAGACGCCGGCGTCCATGGGAAGCTCGGCCGCGAGGCACCCGAGCAAGATGACGCCGGCAAGGGCCGAATTGCCCAGCGCGCTCGCCTCGGACGTCGCATCGATCCACGTGATCTTCCCTGCCCGGCTCTTGAGCAGGTCGGTGATCTGGCTCTCCTCGGGGTACGTGGCCTGACCGGTGTTGACGCTGGGAGGCGCGATGCGGTATCGGTTGGCGATGACCTCGCCGCCGGGCTTCAGGAAGCCCGCCCAGCGGGCGACCTCCAACATCTCGAAGCCCAGCAGGAAGTCGGCTTCGCCCCGTTCGATGGTGGGCGAATAGACCTTCTCGCCCCAGCGCACCTGGCTCTCCACAGAGCCGCCACGCTGAGCCATGCCGTGCACCTCGGACTTCTTGACGTCGTAGCCCGAGGACAGCCCCACCTCCACCAGGATGTCGCTCGCGAGGATGGTGCCCTGGCCACCGACACCGGCCAGGAGGAAGTCGCGCTTCTCGAGGGACATCAGGCTCCCCCTTCTTTCGAAGAACCGTCGTCCGAGCGCCGCGAGACGATCGCGCCCTTCGGGCAGACCTCCACGCAGTAGTCGCAGCCGATGCAGAGGATAGGATCGATCTCTGTGTGCTCGCCCCGGTTCATGATGGGAGCGCAGCCGATGTTCAGGCACATGCCACACATGTCGCACACCTCGGGGTCCACGACCGGGGCCGGGTGCCGCTCGCGGGTGGCCAGCACGCACGGAGCCCGGACCACGACGACCGACGGGGTATCGCTGTCCAGGTGGTCGGTGAGGACCTTGCGGGTATTCTTCAGGTCGTACGGATCGATCACGTCGACCTTCTCGTAGCCCAAGGCGCGGACTATGTTCTCGATGTAGACCGGTGGCACCTCTTCCCCCATCATCGTCCGCCCCGTGCCCGGATCGGTCTGGTGACCGGTCATGGCCGTGATGCCGTTGTCCACCACGATAGTGGTGCTGGTGCCCTTGTTGGCGGTGACGTTGAGAGCGGGTGGCATGCCGCTGTGGAAGAAGGTCGAGTCGCCGATGACGGCCACGGTGCGCTCCTTGACTCCCACCAGGTCGACGCCGTGCACGTAGCCGATGCTGGCCCCCATGGGACCGCAGACGTGGGTGGCGTCGAGGGGGGGCATGGCCCCGAGCGTGTAGCAGCCGATGTCGCCGAAGACCGTGGCTCGGAGCCGCTGCAGCACGTAGAAGACCCCGCGATGCGAACACCCGGGGCAGAGCATGGGGGGCCGGGGCGGCAGGTCGAGCATCGGCAGCTCGATCTCGACCACAGGCGCGTCAAGCACGGTGGTGACGCCGCTTCCTTCGGCCGCCCGGATCTTGGCGGCGGGCCGCGTCTTCACCGACCCGGGCGAGCGTGCTTCGAGCAATCCGCCGGCGATCGCAGCCTGGCGAACGACCTCGATGCTGAACTCCCCACAGAGGGGGAACACGTCCTTGCCCACCACGGGGATGCCCATAAGGCGGATGTGCTCCTCATAGAAGGGGTCGAGCTCCTCGATCACGACGATCCGATCGACCATGCTCGCAAGAGTGGCGAAGAGACGCCGAGGCAGCGGGTAGGCCAGCCCCAGCTTGAGGAACGTGGCGTCCGGAAAGACCTCGCGCGCGTACTGGTAGGGGACCCCGCTCGTGACGACCCCCAGCTTGCTGCTGCCTGGCTCGAGCCGATTCAGGGCGCAGGTTTCGGCCCATTCGGAAAGGTCGGCCAGCTTCTGCTCGATCTCCCGGTGCATGCGCCGAGCGTTGACCGGTAGGGGTATCTGCTCCCGAGGGTCACGAACGTACTTGACCGTTTCCCGCGGCTCCCCGATGACATCGAGGGTGTCGGCGTAGTCGACCACGCTGCGGGAGTGCGATAGGCGGGTGGTCGTGCGGTATATCACCGGAGTGTGCCAGGTCTCGCTGAGCTCGAAGGCTTCCTTGACGAACGCGGCCGCCTCGGCGCTGTCGCTCGGCTCCACCACGGGCAGCTTCGCGAACCTGCCGAACTGGCGGTTGTCCTGCTCGTTCTGAGAGCTGTGATGGCCGGGATCGTCGGCCACGACCACGAGGAGTCCTCCCCGGGTGCCCATGTGGACCGCGGAGAACAGGGAGTCAGAGGCCACGTTCAGCCCGACGAGCTTCATGGTGGCGAAGCTGCGCTGGAAGACGAAGGAGATACCCATGGCCACGTCGAGGGCCACCTTCTCGTTCGGTTGCCACTCGCCGTAGACGCCCGGGTACTTGATGAAGCTCTGCAGGATCTCGGTGCTCGGCGTGCCCGGGTAGCCGCAGCCGAAATGACAGCCGGCCTGATAGGCCCCGTACGCGATGGCTTCGTTACCGGAAAGGAGTTTCTTCACGTCTTCTCCCGTGGATCGTAGCGCGAGCCCCCCAGGGCGCTGTTCGCGCGTCTGCCGCGTCCCTGACTGTACGTACAGTCTGAAAAGCTATTCTATGGACACGCGGGCGAAAGTGTCAAGGGACGGCGGCGGCGGGAGCAGCACCAATCCCTCCCTGCGCAGCGACAGCCGGACCCGGGTCCCCACCTCGAGAGCGAGACCGCCGTACGTGTAGACGGGAAAGCGCACCTCGAGCTCGTGGCCGTTGGAGATCTTCACGAACAGGCTGGTGAATCCGGCCACCACGTGCCGCCCGGTCACCACCGCCTCCACCTGATTGTGGCGCAGCGACTCGCCGATGGCGCGGTCGCCGTAGAGCAGCTTGATGTCCTCGGGCCGGATGTACATCGCGACGTCTTCGCCGGGTACCGCGTGTTGCGGCGGCGCCTCCAACGTCAGACCGTCCCAGTCCAGGCCGACCCCGTCCGCCGTCGCCCTTTGCACCCGAGCGCGGAAGGCGTTGCGCAGCCCGACGCTCTCGGCCGCCCGTATGTCGGCGGGCCGGCGGAACACCTCGTCCACCTTGCCCACCTGAGTTACCTGTCCCTCGTGGACCACCGCCAGGCGATCCCCGATGGCGAAGGCGTCCTCCAAGTTGTGGGTCACGCAAAGGACGACCAGGCCGAGCTCCCGCTGCACGTCGCGCAAAGCCCTCTGCAGCCGTTCCCGCAGCGCCGCATCGAGAGCCGCGAAAGGCTCGTCGAGCAGGAGGATGTCAGGCTCTGAGGCCAGGGCTCGGGCGATCGCGATGCGCTGCTGTTGCCCGCCCGACATCTCACGAGGACACCGGTCGGCCAGATGCTCGATGCGCATGCGTCGCAGGAGAGCCAGGGCTCGTTCGTCAGCGCCCGGCTTGCGCCACAACGGGTACGCCACGTTCTCGAGGGCCGAGAGATGCGGGAAGAGGGCGTAGTCCTGGAACACGTAGCCGACTCGACGCTTGCGGGCGGGAAGGTTGGCGGCGCTGCCCGGTCGATGCCGCCGGTAGAGCGCGCGGCCGTCGAGCAGGATCTCGCCCGCATCGGGAGCGACGAGACCGGCGATGGACTGCAGGGTCATGGTCTTGCCGGCCCCCGACGGGCCGAAGAGAACCAGGATCTCGCTGCCCACGTCCAGCTTCACCTGGAGCCGGAACGGGTCCAACCGCTTCTCGATGTCGACGTACAGCCTCATGCCGTCGCCCTCGGTCTGCACGGCGCCGTCTACCGGCTCGACGCGAGGCGGCGCACGCCCCACAGGCTGATCAGAGACAGCGCCGTCATCAGCAGGACGAACCGGTTGGCCTGCGCATAATCGCGCCGCTGCACCGCGTCGTAGATGATGAGCGGCAGCGTCTGGGTCCGGCCGGGGATGTTACCGGCGACCATCAGGGTGGCTCCGAACTCCCCGAAGGCTCGGGCGGCGCCCAGCACGACACCGGCGAGGACCCCCCGGCGCGCCAGCGGCAGGGTCACGCGAAAGAAGACGCCCAGTTCCGAGGACCCCAACGTGCGGGCCGCACTCTCGAGGGTGGGGTCGACGTTCGATATGGCGGCCCGCGACGACTGCACCATGAGCGGCAGGCCCATCACGAACGACGCCACCACCGCGGCCGCCCACGTGAACACCATGTTCAACGAGAGCTGGTCCGCAAAAGGACCTCCACTGCCGAGCACCCGCAGGAGGTAATAACCCACGACAGTGGGCGGCAAGACCAGCGGCAGCATGACCACAGCCTCGAGCAAGGACCTTCCCGGGAAGCGCCCTCGAGCCAGCAGCAGGGCCAAGGCCAGACCTACCACGACGATGAAGCCTGTGGCGACCGCGGTCACGCGCAGCGACAGGAGAAAGGGCGACCAATCCACGGTTCGGCGCCGTCAGCCGGCGGGGGCGAAACCGTAGGTGGCTAGGATGGCCTGCGCCTCGGGCCCGCGCATGAACTCGGCGAAAGTCCGAGCCTCGGCGAGATGGGTCGAGCCCTTCAGTACCCCGAGGGTCTGGATAAGCGGCGTGAACGTATCCTCTGGCACCGCTCCCGTGCGCCCCCCCGCGCCGTGGGCCACCGAAGCGGCGACGATGGCCGCGTCGGCGTTGCCGGACTCGGCGAACTGCAAAGCCTGCAAGACGTTCTCGCCCATCACCAGCTTGGGCTGGACCTGCGACCAGATGCCTGCCGCCTCGAGCGCCTGCTGAGCGGCCTTGCCATAGGGGGCGTGAGCCGGGTTGGCGATGGCGATGCGTGTGACGCGCGGATCGGTGAGGTCGACGAGCTCGTCGACGTCCGCCGGTCCGTCATCCCGCACCCAGATCACCAGTTCGCCGCGCGCATACGGATCGGCATCCGAAGCGTCCACGAGCCCCTTGTCGACCAGACCCTGGACGTATGACCGGTCCGCCGCCATGAAGACGTCGACGGGCGCGCCGGCTTCGATCTGCTGCGACAGCTGCCCACTGGACCCCAGGTCGAAGACGACGTCGGTGCCGGTCTCGGCCTTGAATGCCCGCGCCAGGTCTTTCGACGGCCCCGACAGGTCGGCGGCAGCCGCGATCGTCAGCGTGGGAACCTCACCTTCACCGCAACCGCCGAGCACGACCAGAGCGGCCAAGACGAGGCCTCCCACCAGGAGACGTGCGGACAGACTCTGCAGCAGTCCCCGGCGACGAGCACCGAGGGGCCTCACAGCTGCCGGCCGGCGCCCTCCGCCGGCGAGAGCTGGCCGGTGGCTCGGCCCAGTGGTAGGCTGCGGCCCATGAGAGTGGCCTACAAGGTGTGGCTGGACAACGACGGCAAGGCGTTCGGCGACGGACCCGCGCGCCTTCTGCAGCTGGTGGAGGAGTCGGGATCGCTGTCTCGCGCGGCGGCCGCGATGGGCATGTCGTACACCAAGGCCTGGCATCTGGTACGTCAGCTGGAGGCTGTCTTGGGCTTCAAGCTCCTCGAGAGGCGCACGGGAGGCGCCGCGGGTGGAGGGTCTCGCCTCACGCCTCTGGCCCAAGAGTTGCTTGAACGCTACGCGGCGCTCACCGCGGAAGCCCATGCTCTCCTCCTCGAAGCCTACGCCCGACACTTTCCGCCCGGCGCCCTGCACCCGGGGCCGGCGCAACCTGAAGGTCCCGCCGGGAAGGCCGCGCGCTCGGCAGCCGGCAAGGATGAATCTCCCGGAGGCTGGGAGGCTGTTGAAAAACGAAGTCCCGGCGGCCGAAGCGCCCTGGGAGGCGCCATACGTCGTCCTCGGTCGCGCAAATAGCGCTGCTATTCACGCTCC
>JAJZQZ010000011.1 GCA_021802965.1 Actinomycetes bacterium | reverse complement strand
CTAGCATCCGAGACGCTAAGCGATCTGATCGAGGAGTTCAACGAAGCGTTCGGAGTGGGAGGGCGCCAACATATCCGGGCGACGGAGGTCAAGTCGCTTATCGTAGGATAAGCGGGCGACTTTCCGCTCAGGAACAACGGAAAGATCACGGGCGGCCGGACTTTTGGCGCGGCCCGTTCTCGCTCTCTTCCGGTCGCCGCCGGCGCCTCGAAGGCTGGTCTGTGCCGTTGGACAAATGTCCCGCCACATCCCGGGACAATCGTCTATTCGGCCCTGACTATTTCGGAACCGCAGACCCTGAGGAATGGACCATTTACATTCATTTCGCCGCGCGCGTACGCTGTTGTGGCAGGCAATGCAGGGGAAAGCGGGATGCGCGCCCGAGCACAAAGGCGCCTGACCGCACATCGCGCAACCGACTGTAGTGAATATGAGTCCGGCAGTGCGAGGCATGCGGCGCTGAGATGGTGGATGAGGCTGGAGAGGTTGAGGAGTCAAGGCGCAGGCCGTCGTGAACCTCGCCCGATGTGGTGGCCTTCGACGCATTGGTTGTGGGGTTAGAGAGAGTACCCGGCGTTAGGTAGTCATTGCCATAAAGGGGGAGCCTAGTGAAGATCAAAGCCGCTGTTCTGCGTGAACATGGAAAAGGCTACAAGATCGAGGAACTCGAACTCGAGGATCCCAAACAGAGTGAAGTGCTCATAAAGTACGCCTTCACGGGATACTGCCACAGCGATCTATCCATAATGAAGGGGCACATAAAGATGCCCCTTCCGATGGTGGCAGGCCACGAGGTCGCGGGTGTGGTAGAGGCCGTCGGTCCCGGTGTCACGCTGGTCAAGAAAGGTGACCACGTCGCGAGCACCTGGATGATCCCGTGCGGCCACTGCCCGACCTGCCGGTCGGGCATGGGCAACCTTTGCTTGACCTCTTTTGACGTCTTCGCGCAGGGCACCATGCTCGACGGCACCCCGCGCATGCGAGACGCCAAGGGCGCCCCGGTTCTTCACGGTGCCTTTGTTGCCGGCTTTTCAAGCCACGCGGTGATGCCCGAAACCGGTGTTGTGCCCCTGCCCAAGGACTTCCCGCTCGAGCACGCGGCCCTCATGTCTTGCTGTATCCCCACCGGTTGGGGAGCGGTGCACAAGGTCGCCGATGTGCGCCTGGGTGACCGGGTAGCGGTGTGGGGCCTGGGTGGCATCGGCCTCAACATCATCCGAGCGGCGCGTATGCGCCAGGCCTACCCGATCATAGCCATAGACCTCGAGAAATCCCGCGAGAAGCTCGCTCGTGAGCTCGGCGCCACCCATTTCATCTGCAACGCCGACGTCGATCCGGTGCCCGTCATCAAGGACCTCACGAACGACCGCGGCATCGACTTTGCGTTCGATGCCGTCGGTGACCCGGGCGTCATCGAGCAGGCATGGTGGGCACTGGCGATGAACGGCACCATCGTCTTGATCGGCATCATGGGCGACGAGCAGAAAGTCAACATGTCCCTGCAGCTCTCGCCTTTCCATCACAAGGACATGATCGGCGGTCTTTACGGTGGCATCTCGACCCACGACGACATCCCCAAGCTGACCAATGCCGCTATGCGAGGCGACCTGCTGTTGGAAAAGTTGGTGAGCGGGACGTTCAAGATCGAGGAGGTGAACGATATCGCCGAGCGTATGGAAAAGCGCCAGCTAACGGGCCGCTGGCTCTGCGAGTGGCGATAACCCGTGGCGCCGCGACGTGAGAGGCGCAATCGGAAGGAAGGGTGGGGCCATGTGTGACCCGCGGGGTGGCTCGACTGCCTCCCCGGAAGGGAGCATGAAGGAGATCGGTGGAGTCAACGGTTTGAATGGACGACGGGCAGTACGGCTAGTTACCATGTCATCGGATCGATGGGGGGAACAATGAGAAGAAGCTATCTGGTAGGTTTGGCGTTGCTGCTGATGCTCGCCATCAGCGTGTTCGCTGTCGCGTGCGGTGGCGGAACGACCACCACCTCGGCTGCGGCAACAGAGACTACGACGGCCGACACCGCGCCGGCCACTGACACCACAGCGGCGCCCCAGACTTCGGAAACCACTGCCGCGATCAGCCTGGATACCAAGATCAACGTCAAACCGAGGACGCTCGGCATCTTGAACGAATCGGGTGCAGCCTCTCCCACCCTGATGAAGGGTCAGACCGCAGTCGAGATGGCCGCCAAGGCACTGGGGTGGAAGACGATCATCATCGACGCTCAGTCGGACACGCAGAAGACCCTCGCGGGATTCCAATCGCTCGTCGCGCAGAAGGTCGACGCGATCATCACCCTTACCGTAGAGGCATCGTGGGTACGCCCGGGACTTGCCGCGGCCAAAGACGCGGGGATTCCGAGCGTCCAGGCGACAGGAGGCACCGAGAAGTCTCCGCTCTGGACGGGCCAGTATGAAGAAGACGAGTCCGAGATGGGGCGCGTGATCGGTGACTACATCGCTCGGACGTACCCGAACGCGAAGATCGCCGTGATGACTGCGAGTGGTGGCGCCGCTGGTAGGACGCGCTTTGAGTCCTTCAAGAAGGCTCTGGCCGGTGCCAACACGGGCGCAACGGTCGTCGCAACAGCCGAGCAGAGCATGACGGACCCCGTGAACACGACGATCAAGGGTCTGGGCGACATCCTGCGCGCCAATCCCGACATCAATATCGTGTATGGCATCTACGACATGAGCACCCCGGGTTCGTTGGCCGCCATCAAGAACGAGAGGAGTTCGGCGAAGTTCTTCTCGTACTACACGTCGCCGTACATGGTCGAGCAGCTTATGGCCGACACCGCTCTTGAAGGGGTCATGGATGTAGAATTGCCCAAGACCGCAGTCATCGGTGTCGATCAGCTGCTTGGCCTCCTGGAGAAGAACACGCCGGTCGACCCCGATGCTATCAAGAATCAGGGGGGTCTGAAGTATGAGGTCGTCGCGCGGTCTGAAGTCGCCGAGAAGCTCCCCGTGCCTGCCGAGGGACTTTTCCCGAACTCGGAGCTGGTGCTCAAGTACATCACCAAGTGGGCCCAGGAATACGGGACGAAGTAACCACGAGCGAGAGTCAGGTAGTCGCCAGTGTCCGATCTTGAGAACATCGTAGGGATCTCCGAACCCCGCGCTGCGAAAGGCAGCGCGGGGTCGGGCGAGCAAGCGACTGGGGGGCAGATCGAGCCCACCCGTTTCCATGCCACTGTTCCCACATCACGCGGGGCGGTCTTGCGTCGGTTCTTGGGACGGTATGGCACACTGATAGGCTTCGCGATCATGTTTGGTGCCTTTTCGGCGGTGAGACCGGATGTCTTTCCCACGTGGGTCAGCATCCGGTCCATCATCGATCTCGCCGCCCCGGTGATCGTCTTGGCCGTGGGGCTGACGGTCGTGCTCAATGCCGGAGAGTTCGACCTTGCGTTTCCTGGTGCCGCAGCGCTTGTCTCGGTCGTCACCGTGCAGGCCTCGGCGTCTCTGAACCAGTGGGCGGTTCCCATTCTGGTTGGTCTAGTTGTCGGGGTGGTGACCGGGCTCATCGGGGGAGCGCTGGTGGCGATGCGCCGCGCTGGCTCGTTTATCGTGACTATCGCTCTTAGTGCTGTGTGGACCGCCCTGTCGTTCAGTCTGTCGCACGGGGGACTTACGATCCCGGTCCACAACGAGACGTATCTTAACGTGGCCTTCGGCCGGGCATTGGGCATCCCGTTTACGGTCTACTACGCCGCAGCCCTGGCGCTGGCCATTTACGCCATGCTCCGGTGGACGGTGTTCGGGCGGTACGTTCGCGCGATAGGGAGCAACCCGACGGCCACCCGCCTTTCAGGCGTCAACATGTCGATAACGCGTGTCGGCGCGTTCACTGTGATGGGCTTTTGTGCGGCCGCCGCGGGCGTCATCATAACGTCGCGGGCAGGCCAGTACTCGCCCCAGCTTGGCGGCGGGCTCTTCATACCTCCCTTTGTCGCGGTGTTCTTCGGTACGTCCGTGCTGGGGGCGAGAACCTTCAACGTGTTCGGCAGTGTAGTAGGGGCGCTCTTCATCGGCGTTCTGCAGTCGGGCTTGAACATACTCGGGGCCAGCGGGTGGTTGGGCGACGGCATCATCGGCGTCACGCTCATTGTGACTCTTATGCTCGGTACAGGAAGGAAGGCTGACTGAGCGGCTTGATGCCGATTGTGCGTCTCCTGCTGATGGTCGAGTGGCCCGCAGTGCAGGATGGTCGACGTTTGGACGATTCGCATGTCGCTCGGCGTCACGGTTGGCATGTCGGATACCGTTCCGAGGGGGAACGTTGGAGACAGGGGGGTAGAAATGTCGGGAAACGAGCTCGCATCTGAGAGAAGAGGCTCGGCGGATGCGGAGGCAGACGGCTCCGCGCCTCCACCGCTTGTCGAATTCGTCGACATCCGTAAGGCGTTCGCCTCGGTGGTGGCGGTCGACGGAGTCTCCTTCGATATCCCCTGCGGCCAGATTGTCGGACTTGTTGGGGCCAACGGTGCGGGCAAGTCGACGTTGATGAACATTCTGGCCGGAGTCATCACTCCAGACGGCGGACAGATCTTGCTCCACGGACGAGAGGTCCACCTGCGTAATCCTCGCACTGCCTTGCACGCCGGGATCGCTTTCGTGCCTCAGGAACTCAATCTGGTTCCCGACATGTCGGTCGCCGAGAACCTGCTACTGGGACAGTTCCCCTCTCGCGCCGGCGTTGTTCGCGGTGGCTCGTTGCGAGAGCGCGCTCGCGAACTGATGGTTCGGGTGAGTCTCGAGAAGATGGATCCAAACCGGCCGGCCGGTGCACTCTCACCCGTCGAACAGCGACTGTTGACCATTGCGCGCGCGCTGGCGCACGACCCCCAGCTGCTCATTCTCGACGAGCCCAGCGCGACTCTCCCGGCCGATACCGTGGAACATCTGTTTCCGGTGCTGACTGCACTTGCGAACTCCGGCCACTCTCTCGTATACATCTCGCACCGTTTGCAGGAGATCAAGCGGCTCTCCGACCGCGTTGTAGCCATGCGAGACGGTCGGGTGACGGGCCGCGTGGAGCGCGACGCTGTCACTATCGAGGGGATGGTCGAGCTCGTAGGGGGCCAGCCCGGTCGCCGGGGGACCAGCACGCTCTCATCACGCCGGAAGGGCAAGGTCGCCGTCGCGGCTCGCGATCTGCACGGCTCGCGAATACGCGGAGTGTCATTCGAGGTGTACCCAGGGGAGATCGTTGGGCTCACGGGGCTGCAGGGATCAGGCCGCAGCGAGCTCCTCCGCATGATCGCCGGGGTCCAGCATTACGCGCACGGCTCCCTCGACGTGCTCGGAGGTGGACCTTGCCGCTCGCCGCGGGAGGCCGCGCGCAGGGGTGTGGCGTACATAACGGAAGGGCGCGGCCCCATGCTCTTACGCGGCATGAGCGTCACGGAGAATGCGACCGTCGCGGCGTTGCACAGTTTCTCGGGGAGAGGTTTCACGTCCGGGCGGAAAGAACGTTCCGCTGTCGGGCGCCTCGCGCAGCAGCTTTCCATCAAAGGCGATCCCAACCAGCCAATACAGACTCTGTCAGGCGGTAACCAGCAGAAGGTCCTCATTGGTCGTTGGATGCTGACGGGGGCCTCACTTTGGATCTTGGATGAACCGACCGCGGGCATCGACGTGCACGCTCGGGAGGAGATCCATAGGCTCATAAGGGATTTTGCAGACCGAGGGCTTGCGGTCATCATGGCAAGCGCTGAGCCGGAGGAGATCGTGTCTGTCTGTACTCATGCCTTTGTGATCGTCGAGGGAGCCATATCGGCCGAATGCACCGCGCCCCTTGCTGTCGAGCCTCTCGTCGCTGCATGCTACGTCGGGCATGACTTGGGGGGGCAAGTGGATGCCGATCGATCCCTTCGTGATGGGATGGCTCCCTGAGCGCTTTTTCGTCTTCCAGTTTCTGGTTTCTTCTATCCACCGATTCGTCGTGGGGGAATCGGACTAACCCGCTCCGCGATGGGGTTCAGGGGCGTTGTCGTCCTTGACGCAGCACGTCTCGACCGGTCGTGCGACTGAGGATGCCGCGAGATGCGGGCCCCCGGACAGAGGCTCTTCGGTCTTTGGCGTCGCCGTTGCCCGAGTTGGCTAGACCAGTGCTGAGCTCGCGTACGCAGGCAAATCGTTTGATGCTCTCTCATGATCCTGAACGGCGGAGCGGGCAAACCGGCCGATAGGGAGTGTGGCGAGCGCAACGTGGAGTACGACAAGTGGAGGAACCGGTGCCAGATCTGCAGGGCCAAGACAACCTGCCCCAGTCCGACCAGAAGTGCTGGCTCGGCGGCGTCAGTGCTACGCGGGAGACAGATTCTCGGCCGCTGTCCCGAGGACTCGAGCCGACGAAGGATCGCACGACAATAGATCTTTGTGACGACAGTTTGGGAGTGGAAGGGGCGACCGAGTTGCCGGAGATCCTTGAGGAGATCGAGATCGAGCAGCTGGCCGTGGACGGCATTTGCGGGGTCTACTAAGGGGTATGGAGAGTTTTCGGTCTTCTGCTATCTGGATGGGGATGGTCCCCGCTTCCGTCGGTTTCCGGCGGCGTTGCAGCGGGAGGTGAAGTAGGGCGATGTCGTATGCGCACCTCTTTACTCCCTTGGCCATCGGCCGGGTGACGGTCGTAAACCGCATCTCCTTCTCGGCGCACCTGACCAACTTGGCCGATGACGGAATGGTGACCGACCGGCTGATCGCCTATCTCGTCGAACGTGCCCGTGGCGGGGCAGGCCTCATCATCACCGAAGAGCAGTCAGTGCACCCGACCGACCAGGCGTACGAGCACCTCATCGAAGCGTTCGCGCCCAAAGTCATCCCCGGATATAAGCGACTGACCCGAGCGGTGCGTGAATTCGACACGCGCATTTTCGCCCAACTCAACCACAACGGCCAGCAGTGCAGCGGCAGTCTCTCACGGCTGCCGGTGTGGGCGCCCTCGGCGGTTCCCGACGTGCTCTTCCGCGAGGTGCCCAAGGTCATGGAGCCGGAGGATATCCAGGAGGTCGTCGCCCACTTCTGTCGCTCGGCGGTACATGCGCGCGAAGGCGGCTTCGACGGGGTCGAGCTGCAGTTCGGGCACGCCTCTCTGGTGCGCCAGTTCATGTCTCCGCTGACCAACCTCCGCGACGACGAGTACGGCGGCGATGAGGAGCGGCGACTGCGTTTTCCGCTGGAACTGGTGGCTGCGGTCCGGGGGGCCGTGGGCGACGATTACACTGTGGGCGTGCGCCTGTGCGCAGACGAACTCATCCCGGGGGGGCTGACGCTGGACGACGCCAAGCGTATGGCCCGGCGGCTCGAGTCGACGGGCCACGTCGACTTCTTCAACCTGACACTTTCAACCTTCTATAACCTCTATCTGGTGGGCGGCACCATGCACCTGCCGTTGGGGTACGGGGTGCCGTTGTCCGCAGGTGTGAAGTCGGCGGTGACGCTGCCTGTGTTCGCCACCGGGCGCATCAACGACCCCGCCTTCGCTGAGCGCGTGCTGGCCGACGGCCAGGCCGACATGATCGGCGTCGTGCGCGGCCAGATCGCCGACCCTCAGTTCGCCAATAAGGCCAAGGAGGGGCGGGCCGAAGAGATCCGCTCCTGCATAGCCTGCAACCAGAATTGCTACGGCCGAGTGGGACTGAACAAGTCCATTGGCTGTGTCCAGAATCCGGGGGCGGGAAGCGAGGCTATCGAGGGGGAGCGTCATCTTAGGCCCACGATGCGTCGCAAACGGGTCACGGTGGTCGGCGGCGGGCCCGCTGGCATGTGGGCCGCCAAGGTTGCCGCCCTGCGCGGCCACGAGGTCACTCTATATAACAGTGGGCCGGAGCTGGGCGGGCAGGTGCTGCTGGCCATGAGGGGTGCGGGCCGCGACGAGTTCGGTGTGATCGGGCGCAACGAGCGCGCGGCGCTTGCGAAGCTGCCTGTGCGCGTTGTTACCGGGCATGAGGTGACCGCCGACCAGGTGCTTGCCGATGAGCCCGAAGCGGTCATCGTCACGACCGGGTCGCGGCCAAAGACCTGCCCGGTCGGCGGCGCCGACGGGCCGCACGTGTTCAACGTGTGGCAGGCGCTCGGCGGCGAAGTCGAACTGGGCGACCGGGTGCTCTTGATCGACTATGACGGCCACCACCAGGCGACCGCCACCGCGGAAGCCTTGGCGACCGCGGGCAAGACGGTGCACATCGTCACCTCCAGCCTGTTCGTCGGCTCCGAGCTCGGTCCGACCCAGGATCTCTACCTCACGCGCCAGCGCCTGCTGCAGGCCGGGGTTACCTTCACCCCCGATTACGCTGTCATGGAGATCCAAGGCACGGCGCTCAACGGCTTCGACGTGTACTCGAACAACTGGTTCACCATCGAGGGGTACGACAGCGTGGTCACCGCCATGGGCAACGACGCAGACGACGCCTTGTACTTCGCGCTTAAGGGCCGGGTTCCCGAGCTTTACCGCGCCGGTGACTGCGTGGCTCCGCGCCGGATCGACATGGCTATCTACGAAGGCTACATGGCCGGCAAGCGGGTGTGACCCACCGCGTCGACATTCTGGTCGTAATCGAGCCCGCCATGGGGCCGCCTGAGGCGGGCTCGGGCGCGGTGCGCGACCGTCGCCCCGCGGAGTCCGACCCGCACGCCGACTCGCGAGCGACCGAAGGGGGACTCGACCTGCGGCTGCCCTCCGAAGCCATTCGGCTGGCGGCAATGATCCCGCCTGCGCAACCGGCGCCCGATGCGCGAGTGGCGGTTGTCGGTCATGTCACCTGGTCGGCCGACGGATCGCCTGTCGATCTACCCGCCTTGGCCGACGCCTTGGCGGCCCACTCACGCGAGCGGGGCGCCCTCACCGTTCTTTGCCCCGACACAGACCTGGGGCGCGAACTTGCGTCCCTGCTGGCCGCTTGCCTGGACACCTGTGCCCTGCTCGGGGCGACCGATGCCGTCCCCCACCGCAGCGCGACCGACGGGGATCCATTGTTCACTTGGGTGAAGCCGGTCTTCGGTGGGCACTTGGAGCAAGAATCGACCTTTGCACCCGGGCGGATCCAGGTGGTCTCAATCTCCCCAGACGTGCTGCAGGCAACCCTAGGCGGCTCGGCGAAACTCGACCTCGTGACCATATCGCCTGGTCAGACAGCGCGGAGAGGGGACGGGTGTCGTGTCCGTCATCTGGGCTTCGTACCTCCCGACTATCGTACAGTCGACTTGGTGCATGCGCGCCGGATCGTCGCTGCCGGCGCCGGAGCTGTTGACGGCCCGGGAGATGGCGCTTTGGCGCTGGTGGTCGAGTTGGCGGAGCTGTTGGAGGGTTCCGTGGGCGCGAGTCGTCCGGTTACGGACGACCGGCGGCTACCCAAGGAGCGTCTCGTCGGGCAGACCGGCAAGACCGTCGCGCCCGACCTCTACCTGGCGCTCGGAATCTCCGGGTCGCCGCACCATATGGCGGGGGTACAGGGTGCGGAGCGAATCCTGACAGTGAACCGTGACCCGGTGGCGCCGATTCTCGCGTTGAGCGACACCGCGTTCGTCGGCGACCTGCGCGAGGTGCTGCCCGAACTCGTCGCATTGATCAAAGAGTGGCGCGACAGCGTAGCGGCTGTTGACAGCGCCGACCTAGGTATCGCGAGAAGGGTTGGGGCGGTCGACGGAGGGGCCAGTGCATAAGGTCGACGCCATCGTCGTGGGCGCGGGCCCGGCAGGGACCACCGCCGCGTTGACCCTAGCACTGGCGGGTGCCCGGGTCGTGCTGCTCGAGCGGGCCGAGACGCCGGGGGGCAAGAACATGTTCGGCGGGATGGTGGTCGCCTGTGCGGCTCCCGAGGAGCTGCTGCCAGGTTTCTGGCAGGACGCTCCCTGGGAGCGCCAGGTCGTCAAACGGGTGCTGACCGTCGTGGGCGAACATTCAGCCACAACGGTCGCATACCACGGCGATGGATCGGCAGCCGACTCCGCGCCTGCCGCAGCACGAGTGTCGTCGGACGCCCTGGTCGGTACCGGCCTGACCCTGTTCCGGCCGCGCTTCGACCGCTGGTACGCTGAGCGGGCGCGCGATGCGGGGGTGACCTTACTCACCGGGTGTCTCGTCGAGGGCCTGGTCCTGCAGAACGGGCGGGTTTCCGGTGTCCGCGTCGCCCGACCGGACGGCGTACTAGAGGCGCCGGTCGTAGTGCTCTGCGATGGCACCCTGTCGCTGCTGGGCAAGGATGCCGGCCTCCACCAGGGCTTCCGACCCGACCAACTCGCCCTGGGAGTGAGGGCACTCTATCGTCTGCCCGAGGAGCAAATTGCCGAACGGTTCGGCCTGGTCGGTCAGCAGGGAGCGACACAGGAGTTCCTCGGTTGCACCGAGGGCGTCCGTGGTGGCGGCTTTGTATACACGCAGACCGAGACCCTGGCCGTTGGCGTCGTTCTGCACCTGGACTCCCTCAAGATCCGGTGCCTCGCTCCCTACCAGCTGTTGGAAAGGTTCGTTGCTTCGCCGTACGTCGCGACGCTGATTAGGGGTGGCCGTTTGGTGGAGTACTCGGCCCATCTGCTGCCCGAGGGAGGGCTCAAGATGGTCCCGCGCTTGTCAGGCGCAGGGGTGCTGGTTGCGGGGGATGCCGCCGCGCTGTGCTACACGAACGGCCTCGCACAGGAGGGCATGAACCTGGCCATGACCTCGGGCAAGCTGGCGGGCGAGGTGGCTGTCGAAGCAGTCGCCGCCGGCGATGTCTCGGCCGCGCGCCTGGCGGCGTACGACGAGCGCCTGCGCGAGAGTTTCGTGCTGCGAGACATGAAGACGTACGACCGAGCGGTGCACCTACTGCACCGCGACCGCATCTTCTCGGCGTACCCCAAGATGGTGGGCGCGCTGATGGATGGCTTGTACCGGTCCGACTGTGAGCCCAAGCGACGGCTGGGCCGACTGGGGAGGACGGCCATGGGGGGCCGAGTGGCTCTGCGCGAGCTGGTCGTCGACCTGGTCGAGGCGGGGCGGTCGTACCTGTGAACATCGAAGGCATCTTCGACGTCACCAGTTACCGGGTGAACACCGAAGCGCACATCCGCGTCGTCCACGAGCGTTGCGCGGGGTGCTCGGTGCGCGCCTGCACCTTCGCCTGCCCGGCGCGCTGCTATACCTGGAGTGAGGAGCGCGAGCGAGTGGAGTTTGCCTACGAGGCCTGCCTGGAGTGCGGCACCTGCCTCGTCCTCTGCGACCAGGGCGCGCTGGACTGGCACTACCCACGAGGTGGTTTCGGCGTCCGCTTCCGGGGGACGTGACACTGGGCGTGCGTATCCTCGTCCTGCAACAGATCTCCCCCGACCTACGCGTTTCTCCAGAGCGCGATCTACGTACCGACCGCCTGCGCCCCGAGTGGGACGTCACCCAACTCGATCCAGCCGACTGCGCAGCGCTTGACGTCGCGCTCCGGCTGAAGGCCGGGCTGTTGTCCGAAGCCGAAAAGTCGGACACGGCCCCTTCGCCCGCCGAAGTGGTGCTGCTACACTTGGGCCTAGCCGAGGCCGAACCCTGGCTGCGCGACGGCCTCGCGCGCGGGGCCGATCGAGCCGTGCGGGTGTGGGACGGCGCACTCGCTGAGGCCAGGGCACCCGGTTTGGCCGTGGTCGTGGCAGCCGCTGCTGCCACGCTCGCATGCAACCTGGTTCTGACCGGCGCCTTCGGCTCGGCCTACGCCAGCGGGCAGCTAGGGGTGCTCGTGGCGCGACGACTCGGGTATGCGTGCGTCACCCAGGTGCGCGGTCTGGCCGACCTTGGCGCTGCGATCCACTCGCAGAACCTTTATCTTGTCCGAAGGCTTGCCGCTGGCTATGTTGAGCTCGTTGAGGCCGAATTGCCCGCAGTGGTGACGGTCCTCCCCGGTGAGGTCGCCGAGTTCGAGGCTCCCTTGTCGGCGCTACTCGCTGCGCAGCAGGCTGAGATCATCGTCTGGGACCTCGCCACACTGGGTGTCCCCGCGCTCGACGTCATGTCCGCCGACTATCCCCTGCGCCACGGCCGCCTGCGCACACCGCGACCCCGAATGCGACCACTGGCGGCTCCCGATTCAGAGCTGAGCGCGTTCGAGCGTATCCAGGGCTTGGTCAACGGAGCGGTGCACCGGCGGGAGGGCCGGGTCGTGCGTCCGAGCGAGAGGACTGTGGCATGGGAAGTCTTCGCCACCTTGCGCGACGAGGGGTGGCTGGACCATCTCCACGCGGCGGCGTCGAAGCTGGCCCCGCGACCGGAGCCCGCGCTCATGTCCGGGCCGGCCGCGGAGACCGCCCCGCCCCTGACCGACGCCGAGTCGATGCCATGACACCGCTCTGTTGCCAGCGACATGAACGCGTGCGCGCGGAGCCGCTGAGCCCGCGGTACCGAGCAGTGAGGGAAGTTCCTCCGGCGGCGGCTGCAATCAGACGCTTGCGCCGCACGCCTGCTACAAGGCAAGACGTCACTTTCGCTCTCTCATCCCGCTGTGGCGTCGACCGGCAGTCGATGCCTCAGTATTCTTTGTCCTCCTCGGAAGACAAACCCCCCGTCTCGGGATGTGGCAGGTCTTTGCGCCCCACCCCATTTTCCCGCCGTCGGGAGTCGCTGACTCTTGGGGGAGTCAGGTGCCAACGCGCCAGCCGCATGGACCTAGTTCTGGAAGACGATCTCTATCAGGAATTGCAGACAGGCTCGGTCCCGATGCGCAGGTGGGACTGAGCATGGACCCTCGAGCCTCACAATAGGAGGACAGCCGTGGCCGAGCCGCTTTACACCCCTACCACGAAGCGCGTCGCCCAGGCGAACATCACTCGCTTCGCTACCTTCGCCGGTGAGCGACTCGGCCGCTCTTTCCTCTCCTACGACGACTTATACCAGTGGTCGGTCGACGACATCCCTGCCTTCTGGGCGGCGATGTGGGACTTCCTCCAGGTCAAGCACTCGGTGACGTACGAGACGGTGGTCGATGACCTCGGCCGCTTCCCGGGCGCGCGTTGGTTCCCGGGCGCGCGCCTCAATTTCGCCCAGAACCTCCTCCGCTACGACGACGACCGGACTGCGTTCCTCTTCAAGGGCGAGACGCGCCCCGCGAATCGGATCACCTATCGAGAGCTGAACCAGACCGTCGCCCGCCTCGCCCGGGCGCTCCGAGCTGCAGGCGTCCAATCCGGCGACGTCGTCGCCGGCTACCTCCCCAACCTGCCCGAGACGGCCGTGGGCATGCTTGCCACGGTGGCCATTGGCGGCGTCTGGACCTCGTGCGCCACCGACATCGGTCCCCAAGCGGCCGTCGACCGCCTGGGCCAGGTGGAGCCCAAGGTGCTCCTCTGCGCCGACGGCTACCTGTACAAGGACAAGACCTTCGACGCCTTCGCGAACGCGACCCAAGTGGTGGCAGGGATCTCCTCGGTAGCAACTGTGGTGGTCGCCTCTTATGCCGGCAACAACGTCGACCTCACCGCGCCAGCCGCCGCCCGGGCTGCGGCCGGCCTCCCGGCGCCCACGACGCTTCGCTGGGACGACTTCCTGGGCGAGCACGACGATGCCGTCCTCGATTTCGCCCAGCTGCCTTTCGACCACCCCGCGGTTGTCATGTTCAGCTCGGGGACCACGGGCAAGCCCAAGTGCCTCGTGCAGTCAGGGGGCGGCCTGATGCTGAACCAACTGAAAGAACTCGTGCTTCACGCCGACGTCACCCGTGACGACATCCTCTTTTACATCACTACCGCCAGCTGGATGATGTGGAATTGGCTTATCTCGGGCCTGGGCGCCGGCGCCACCGTTGTCCTGTTCGACGGCAACCCGGGCTATCCCGACCTGGGCGCCCTGTGGCAGTTCATTGCGGACGAGAAAGTCACCGTCTTCGGCACCAGTGCGACTTACATTAACCTGCTGAAGGCCCAGGGCATGCAACCTGCCCGCGACTATGATCTCTCTGCGCTTCGCGAGATCCTGCAGACGGGCTCGGCCCTCTCGCCCGAGGGCTTCGCCTACGTCTATGAGTCGATCAAGTCAGGCGTGCACTTCAACTCCATCTCGGGCGGCACAGACATCAACGGCTGTTTCGCCATCGGCACGCCCACGTTGCCCGTCTACCCAGGCGAACTCCAGGCCCGAGGCTTGGGGATGAAGGTGGAGTGCTTCGACGAGGCGGGCCAGCCGGTGCGCGACGAGGTGGGGGAGCTCGTCTGTCTCGCCCCGGCGCCGCCAATGCCGCTCTGCTTCTGGAACGACCCCGACGGCAAGCACTATCACGACGCCTACTTTGACGTGTACCCGGGTGTTTGGCGCCACGGGGACTACGTGCTCATCCACGGTGACACGGGTGGGGTGACCTTCTACGGTCGCTCCGACGCCGTGCTCAAGCCCAGCGGCGTGCGCATCGGCACGGCCGAGATCTACAACCAGGTTGAGCGGTTGACCGAGATCGCCGACTCGCTCGCCATCGGGCAGGACTGGCAGGGCGACCAGCGAGTGCTGCTCTTCGTGAAGCTGGCCAACGGCAACGAACTCACCGACGAGCTCCAGATGAAGATCGCGAAGACGCTGCGCGAGAACGCCTCCCCGCGCCACGTACCAGCGAAGATCATCGCCGTGGCTGACATACCTTATACGCTGAACGGCAAGAAGGTGGAGACGGCGGTCACGAACATTTTTCACGGAAGGCCGGTGACCAACCGGGATTCGCTGGCCAATCCGGCCTCTTTGGATATCTACGAGGCACTAGTGGGTAGGTTGATCGGTTCGAGCTGCGACCCGGGTGTAGATGGATAGATAGACTTCCCTGCCGACGAGCGCCACGGTCAACCCCCGCAGTGGTGCGTGCACCCACTTACCCAGCTGGGAATGAGTCCGTGTGACCCGAGGTGCCCCATTATGCCCTATCTGCTAGAGGGTCTTCCAGGTTTTGCCTCGCCCAGCGCATGCCAACGCTTTGCCAACGCCCGGGTTGTCCGCCCTTGGATACCGTTGGACCGCGTTTGCCTGGGATACCTGCCGGGTGGTGCCTTTCTTGGTCCTCGTTGACCGGGATCGACTTCCCTTGTGCTGAGAGCGGACGGGCTAATAACCCGAGGGTCGCAGGTTCAAATCCTGCCCGCTACTATAAGAAGAGGCCTGCATATGCGAGCCTTCTTCTTTTTCCCTGGGACCTCCGCGAAGACCCTATTTCACCCCTTGCCGATGCGCAGGAGGGTCGGTTGCGTGTGGTCACCGTCACTGCCATACTGAGCAGGGCCCAAGGGCCCCCCTGTGTCATCCGCTCCGACGAGCCCAACCTGGGAGGGCAATATGATAGGCGGGGTCAACGTGGTGAGTTTGTTGATCGGGCTTGTGCTGCTCTACCTGGTCGCGGCCAAGTTGCTCCACCTCTCGACCACCTTGATCATCGTCCTCGAGGTGGTGGCATTCCTCGTGTTCCTGGGGGCCAATCTCGCGTGGGGAAGCAGATCCCGGCGATGATGGGAAGGGATACGGTGGACGAACCCGCCGACGTCGGAGCTACAGATGCGGCCTGGCGCCGCTGGCTTCCGCTCCTTCGCGAGGCCATGCTCACGGAGATGGGCCGAGCGCCCGTGCCTTCGGAATCCCATGGCGAGGATCACATCGACCGTGTCTGGAGCCGAGTGCTGGCACTCGGGGAGGAGCTGGGGGCCGATCTCGAGGTGTTGGCGGCCGCCACCTTCCTGCATGACCTTGGTAGGCACCACGTCCGGGACGAGGACCACGGCGCGCTCAGTGCCGAACTGGCCGTCCCTATCCTCGAGCGTCTCGGCTTTCCGGCCGAGAAGCGCGCCCCGACCCTGTTCGCGATAGCCAGGCACGACCTTTCGTTCGACGACGTCGACCGGACCACGCTGGAGTCGCGGATCCTCTTCGACGCCGACAAGTTGGACACGTTCGGCGTCGTGGGGGTGACCCGGGCGATACGCTCCTGGTACGGGCGCGTCGGCATCGACTTCATCCTCGGCCAGTTGGACCGTCGACTGGCGCTCCTGTCTCTGCCGCAGTCCCGTCGGCTTGCCGCTGACGACTACGCGTTCGCCCGGGACTTCTTCGTACGGCTGGCCGACCAGACCGGCGCATCGGTCGCGGGAGCGTACGTCGAGGACAGGGAAGATCGGACGGCTTAGCCCGCCGATGAAGACTTCATCGGATGCGGGGATGCCCCTCCACGTGCCTCGGACCGCGGAGGCCACGCCCGCCTCAGGCCTGGTCAGTGTCGTCTTGCCGATGCGCTTCAGCCACACGGCCAAGACCATCGAAGGCCTTCTTCACTCAGGGTTCTGTACTGTGCGTTTGCGCGCCTAACCACACATCAGTAGAATCGGTGCACCCAGCGCGTACACGGCGAGGAGGGGCACCGATGGAATGGGCAAGAGTTGTGGGGGAGCGGTCCGTTGTGGTCGGGTCGGCCGTCGTGGGAGCCCGGTTCGGGCGCCGTCCGAAGCTCGCGGCTTGGCTGCTCGCGGGCGCGTGTGCACTCGTGTTCCTCATGGCGCTTGCGTCTCCCGCTCTCGCCTTCAACGACGTCCCCGCCACCCATCGCTACACCACGGCGATCGCCGACCTCTCGGCCCGCGGCATCATCGGCGGCTTCCCCGATGGCAGCTTCGGCCCCGATCGTCAGGTTACCAGGCAGCAATTCGCCAAGATGGTGGTCCTGAGCTTCGCCCTGCCCGTGACCGAAGCCGACATCAGTCCTTTCTCAGACGTACAGGTCGGGGGGTATGCCGACCCCTTCTTCCCCGACAACTACATCGCCGTGTGCGCGGCCAACCAGATCACCAAAGGCGCCACCCCCACCACCTTCGCTCCCGGCGACCCCATAAAGCGCGCTCAACTTCTGACCATGGTGGTGCGCGCCGCCGATCGCCTGAAGCCGGGGGCCCTCGCTGCTACCCCTCCAGGATACCAGGGTAGTCTGCCCACTTTCGACGACCAGACCCACGCCGCCAACCTGCGCAAAGCCGAGCACAACGGCCTGCTCGTCGGTCTCGAGGGTTTCGGAGCCGGCTGGGACCCCTGGGCGCCTGCTACTCGGGGCGAGGTTGCCCAGGTGCTCCATAGTCTGCTGCAGAAGGTGGGGGCCAATCCCCTCATGGTGACCATCCAGGCCGACGATAGCCGCCGAGCTACCGCGACCATCGACAGTTCAGGGGGCGCTATCGACGCCACCGGGGCCGACGGCACCAAGTACGTTCTGACGCTCCCCCCGGCGGCCGTCGCGGGGTCGGTGGACATCTCCGTGGTGCCCCTCTCGGGCGTCGGCGGGCTGCCCGCGACGGGCGGCCTCGTGGGCGGCGTGAAGTTGGAACCTGAAGGTCTCGTCCTGAGCAACCCGGGGACGCTCACCATCACCCCTCCCCCCGGGACATCCCCGCCCGGCGGGCAGGAGTGGTTCGGCTTCGGGTTCCGTGCCAACGGCGAGGCCTACCTCTGCCCCGTCTACGTGGGTGCCGGCCGTATCACGCTCGACGTCTATCACTTCAGCGGCAAGGGAGCTGCCGCCGGCACCCCTGGGGACGCGGGCGACCTTGGCAGTCACACCCCGACGGCTCTCGGCGACCAGTGGGAACGGGACGCGGCGCTGTGGGATTCGACGAAGCGCAAGGAGTACCTTGAGCAGCAATGGCCCTACATCGAGGCCGGCCTGCAAAACTGCCTCCAGTGGCCGGATGACATCCGCGATGAGCTGCCCTTCTTCCTCCAATGGAAGAACTTGGTCTATCGCTGGGGGATGGAGGGCTATTTCCGCCCGCAGTTGCTCACCGGATGGGGGCTCATCGAGGCCGCACTGGGCAAGGCCGTGGACAACCGCGTGAGGTGGGCGAGCGAGCAAAAGGAGATCTTCTACGTCGCGGAGATCTTCGAGATCGCCGAGTGGTGCCGCAATGTCCCCGAGATGCAGAGGCTGGCCGAGGCGATCAGGCGGGAGGGAGAGTTATTGCTGAACTTCCGGCTGGTCTTCCACTCGTTGATGACGAGCATGGTCCAGGATGCCGTCGCCGATGCGCAGTTCCCCCTCTACAAGACCAACGAGCTCGGAATGACATTGGGGGGCGAGGGTGAGCTCAGCGAGTCGTATCAGTGGTCGATCCCCGGGACCACCGCGACCGTGACCCTGACGCCGCCGCATCCCATGATGCAGGCGAGGAACTTGGAGCTCCTGGCTACCGGCGCATTTCTGAACGGTCACCAAGGACCGCCGTTTCAGCCCAAGCTCCGTTTGATCGTTCCGATCATCTCCGAGAAGGTCAAGGTCACGCACCCCGATGGGAGTTGGCTCGAGTTCTCCTACGCTCCCGCGGGTTTCTGGTGGGCGAACTTCATCGACGGGCACAGGAGCGAGCTCGACGGTGAGGCGGTGGTCATCCAGAACTGGGACGTCGTGGCGCGCAAGGGCGAGTCGGTGGGCGGCAAGGTCGCCAGCAAGAAGTACCATCGGAGCGGCGACACCGTGGAAGACACCACCATCGAGCTGTACTTCGACCCGCAGCCGTCCGGGTAGCAGGTCGGCGGGGAGTAGTCTCAGTTCGCGGGTGACCGACTCTTTTCGGCCTCTATCCCGTGCCTGCCTTGGCCGGGAAGGTCGCCGAGTGGAGCAGGCTGCCGTCCTGTGCGATGAAATCGACCCCGAACTCGGCGTCTTGGAGTGTAAGCCGGAGGATCGCGTAGTGAGTCGCGTCGCCCCACGCGGGCGCGGAGACGCCGGGCCCGGAACGGAACGAGTAGAGCGGCGCTCCGCCGGCTCCCGCGACGAGTTGGAGGCAGCCCCCGGTCGAGACGACGGTGCCGTCGGCTGCTCGACGCGGCTGGATCTGCGAGTTGTGATCGTGACCGGAGACGTAGGCGACGGCGCCGTGGTCGCACATGGCCTTCCAGGCGTCGGCGAGGTCTGCATCGTCGCCGTGCTTGCCGTTGGACCAGCGAGGATGGTGCCCGATCACGATGCACTTGTAGCCGCCCTCCCGCAGCTGAGCCACCAGGAAGTCGTATTGAGGGCTCCTGGCCCGCAGGTCGTCGGTCGTATTGAGGGCGATCACCTTCCACGAGCCGAGCTTCACCGCGTAGTAAGGGGGGTGGGTCTGGGTCGGGCTGCCCGGCCATGGCGTGACCAGGTTTCCGCTCCAATATGCTCGCCAACCCTTGTCCAAGTTGCCGGTCTCATGGTTGCCGATGATCGAGACGGTCTTCGTGCGCAGGTCACGGCCCGCACCTCCCCATATGGCGTCGTACCGCCGGAAGTCTTCGGCGGTGCCTTTGGTCTGCACGTCTCCGAGGTAGCAGAAGAGGGCGAGACCTTGCGAGGGGAGGGGCACGAGGGCGGCCAGCCGGTGGGAGACAGTGACGGAGTCGGGATAGGTATCGTCACCCACGGCATATACGACCCGCTGGCCGGCGGGAGAGTTCGAAGGGGGTGCGGTTTCGGGCGCCGAGGTAGCGCCCGCGCTCGTGGGGGGATTGCCGGTCGAGTCGTGCTCGCACGAGAAAAGGACCACCGAGCAGGCAAGCAGGAGGGCCACGAGGATGAAACGGGCTCTCGGTGCGTTGATTTCGCGGCTCATCGCCCGCGGGATGGGCATAGGCATAGAAGGTCGGCTAGTCGCTGGTCCCGACGCAGCGGGCGCGTAGCTCGCGCCGCAGCACCTTCCCGGTGGCGTTACGTGGAAGGGCATCGATGAACTCGACCGACTTCGGCACCTTGTACCCAGCGAGGTGGTCCCGACAGAAGCGGCGCAACTCTTCGACCAGAGCGGGCTCCCCAGCGGCAGTGGGATCATCGAGCGGTTCGCCGGGTTTTGCCAGCACCACGAAGGCGTGCACCCGCTCGACCCAATAGGGGTCGGGAAGGCCGACGACGGCGGCCTCGTCGACGGCCGGGTGGAGACGGAGCACCTGCTCGACCTCGTAGGGGTAGACGTTCTCCCCGCCCGTGACGATCATGTCCCGCTTGCGGTCCACAAGATAGAGGTAGCCCTCGGGGTCGAGGTAGCCCATGTCGCCGGTGTGGAGCCAGCCGTCGACGATGGTCCTGGCCGTCTCCTCGGGTTTCCGCCAGTACCCCACCATCAGCGACTTGCTGCGCACCGTGATCTCCCCGATGTCGCCAGAGCCGCACTCGCGGCCTTCGCCGTCGACGATCCTCACCTGCACACCCACGCAGGGTCGTCCCGCCGAGCGCAGCACCTGTTGCTGATCCGGCGGCAGGTGCAGGACGTCGTGTTCGTCGCGGGGGAAGGAGGTGATGTTGGGACCGGACTCGGACTGCCCGTAGGACTGTACGAAGACCGGTCCGTAGGTCTCCAACCCCCTGCGCAAGAGGTCGACGGGCATCGGGGACGCCGCGTACAGGATGCGCGTCAAGGCGCTCAGGTCGGGGCGTTCGATCTCGGCCGCATCCATTATGGACACGAGCAGCGTGGGGACCACCTGCAGGAAGGTGATCTTCTCCCGCTCCATGGTGTGGACGGTGGCCACCGGGTCGAAGGACGTGTTGGGCATGATGATGTGAGCGGCCCCCACGTACATGAACGCCAAGATGATGGTGCCCGCGATGTGAAAGAGCGGCTGCACCAGCATCGCGCGGTCTCTCGGCTCCACGGTCAGGTTCAGCGCCCAGACCTTGCAGTCTTCGAGCTTGCGCCTGTGCGTGTAGAGGGCGCCCTTGGGGGCGCCGGTGGTGCCGCTGGTGTAGATGATGAGGAACGGGTCGTCCTCGTCGAGTTCCACGTCGGGCTCGTCGTCCGCGTGGGCTGCCACCAGCTCGGCGAAGGGGATCATCCCCTCCCGGCCCGGGTCGCAGGAGACGAGGTGGCGCATGTGTCCCAGCCGCGGGCGGATACGCTCGACCCTGTCCTCGCATCCCGCGCCCACAATGAGCACCTGGGCGGCCGAGTCGTCGATCACGGCGGTCAACTCGTCGTCCTGCAGCCGGGCATTGAACGGGGAGACGATGAAGCCGCCCTTCATGGCCGCCCCGTAGGCGTAGAGGACCTCCATGCAGTTCCAGGAGACGACGCCCAGGGTCTCACCCTTCTCGAGGCCAAGTCCGTACAGGGCGCGGACGAGCCTGTTCGAGCCGGCGTTGAACTGCGCGAAGGTCACCCTCTCGGTGCCGCAGACAAAAGCTTCTTTCTCGGCGTAGAGGAGGGAGTTTCGATACATGATGTCCGCGAACGTGCCCAGTCGGTATCTGTCGAGGCCGGGCGGCGGGCCGGGGTTCGGCATGTGGTCCTCCATCGGTCGGGTCAGCCTTCCAAGGCCCGCAAGGCGCGGCGCACCAATACTTCGATCATCTCGATTCGGTATCCGGCGCCGGCGGCGGTGTTCCCCACCGCCCGAGCCTCCGCGCGCAGGAGCGGCGCCAGGTCGGCGGCGAGCTCCTCGGTGGGCACGGCGCCGTCCAGAAGACCGCCGGCCTCATGGACCACCACGGGAGCGGGCCCGGCCGCGTTCAGCACGATCCGGCAGCCGCGGCAGCGCGCCCCGGCGCCCGGACCGTCGAACGCGGCGAAGAGCGACACTCCCATGAGGGGGAAGTCGATCGAGTCCCGCAGCCGCAGCTTCTGGTACGAGAAACGCGCGTACGGCGGGGGCTGGGGCAGCTCGACCCGGACCAGGATCTCGTCGGACGCGAGGGCGCACGGACGCGCGCCGTCGCCGGTGAAGAGGTGCTCAACGGGCAGGGTGCGCGTACCCGCCGGTCCCGCCACGGTGGCGGTCGCGCCCCAGGCCATCAGGGGGCCAGCCAGGTCACCCGAGTAGACGGCGTGGCAGGTAGTGCTTCTCCTGACGGCGTGGCACACGTCTCCGCCCAGCTTGAGGCACGCTCCCCAGCGCGCCCGAAAGATGGCCGGCTGGTTGTAGAACGAGCACCGGGTGTCCAGGCAGAGGTTCCCGCCGACCGTCCCCGTATTGCGCAGCAGGGGGGAGCTCGTCTTGAGCGCCGCGTCTCCCAACGCGGACCAGCGCGGGACGGTCAGAGCCCATTCCGCGAGCTGGGTGATGGTCGTGGCCGCACCGATGCGGAGGCCGCCCGCCTGCGTCTCGGCAACCCCGTGCAACTCGGGTATCCCGGCGAGCCCGACCAGGCGCGCCGGCGCGTGGATGCGCTGCTTCATGCTCACCAGCAGGTCGGTGCCCCCGGACAAGAACATGGTGCCTGATCCGGCCAGGGAGCAGGCCTCCTCGACGGAGGTGGCGGCGGTGTAGGTGAAGCGGGGGAGGCTCAAGTCGGGCCCCGGTCCTCATCTGGGCCGTCGCCGTCCGCGCCGCCCTTTGCGCCGCCGTTCGGCGTGGCGCCCGCAGAGCTTCCACGGAGCGCGGCGACGACCGCTTCCGGCGTGATGGGCACCCGCTTGAACCATACGCCGATGGCGTCGTGGACGGCATTCACCAAAGCGGGCATGATGGCCACCTGGACCCCTTCTCCGGCCTCTTTGGCCCCGTATGGTCCCATCTCGTCGGTGGTGTCGGTGTGGGTGCTCTCCACCGGGCAGGCGTCGAGAGCGGTGGGCATGCGGTATTCGAGGAAGGAGGCGTTCATGGTCTGCCCCTGCCTCCGCTGTATGCACTCGGTGAACGTGTGGCCGACCCCGCCGATGGACGAGCCTTCGAGCTGCCCCTCCACCAGCATCTCGTTTATGGGTTGACCGCAATCGTGCGCTACGGCGAGACGCAGGACCTTGACCCGGCCGGTCTCGGTGTCGACCTCCACCGCCGCCACCTGGGTACCGAAGGAGTAGGCCCCCGACTGATTGCCCATACCGGTGTCGAAACGAGGGAGATCGATGCCCTCCGGGGCCCAGTAGCCTCGGCCGAGAAGGGTCATGCCGGTGCCGGAGTACTGTGCCGACTTGACCAGCCGGTCGAAGGGGATGCCGCGCTCCGGGTCGCCTTCCACGAAGACCCGGCGGTCTCGGAACACCAGGTCCTCGGGGTCGACCCCCAGGATGCCCGCCGCCACGCCGGCCAGCTGCCGGCGCACGTCCTCAGCGGCGCGCTTGACCGCGTTCCCGGTGATGAAGGTGACCCGGCTGCCGAAGACCCCGGGGTCCACGGGTACGATTTCGGAATCCAAGGAGGCGTACTGCACGTCCTCCAGCCGCACCCCCAACACCTCAGCCGCGATCTGGGATAGGACCGTGCTCGAGCCTTGCCCGCAGTCGCTCGAACCGGTCGCCAGACCGACGCGCCCGTCCTCGTGCACCTTGATCAGCGCGGCCGACGTGTTGTGGCCGGCTATGCGCGGCCCGCTCACGTATCCGTAAGAGGCCACGCCTATCCCGCGCTTGAGATGAGGCTCGGTCGCGGCCGGGATCTCGCGTCTCCAGCGTTCGGCGGTGTCCCGGGCGGCCACCAGGGTCTCGGTCAGTCCACAGCTGGTTATCCGGAACTCATTGCCAGTCGTGTCGCCGGGCTGGATGGCGTTCTTGATCCGGACCTCGAGCGGGTCGAGCCCCAGGTCCGATGCGGCCATGTCGAGCTGTACCTCGGCCGCATAGCGCACCTGGGGAACACCATGGCCCCTCATGGCGCAGGACGGCTGGGTGTTGGTATAGACGCGGCGCCCTTTGGCCCGCAGATGCGGCACCCGGTACGGGAGGGCGAGGAAGGTGCACATCAGAAAGAGGCTGAGCGCGCCGATGCCTTTGTAGGCTCCGCCGTCGGCGACGATGTCCGCGTCCACGGCCACGAGCGTCCCGTCGTTCATGAAGCCCGTCTTCAGCTTGATCCACGCGGGATGGCGCTGGCGGTAGGCGTACAGCACCTCCTCCTGGCTGACCACCACCTTGACCGGCCGCCCCGTTGTGATCGAGAGCAGGGCCGCGCAGAAGTCGACGTTGAACATCTCGTTCTTGCCGCCGAACCCGCCCCCGAGATGGGGTTGCACGATGCGCACGCGGCTCATGGGGATGCCCAGTGCCTTCGCCATGTTGCGGTAGGTGAAGTAAGGGCTCTGCTTGGAGCCCCAGAAGGTCAGGCGCCCGGAGGTCTCCCAGCTGGCGAGGGCGGCGTGGGGTTCGATGAAGCCGTGACGTATCGGCGCGGTCTCGAACTCGTCCTCGCGCACGTAGTCGCAGGTGGAGAAGGCGTCGTCCACGTCGCCGAAGCTCAGGTCTGTCTCGAACGACAGATTACCCGGGGCATCGTCGTGGACGAGCGGTGCGCCCGGTCTCATGGCTGAGAACGGGTCGAGCACGGGATTGAGCACCTCGTACTGGACGTCGATGAGCTCCAGGGCCCGTTCGGCGGTCTCCTCGTCCACGGCGGCCACCGCGGCCACGGCGTCGCCGACGAAGCGGGCCTTGTCCAGGGCCAGGTAGGGCTCGTTGCCCGGGGAGCCGATGCCGCCTGCCAGAAACCCCGAGGTGTCTCTGCTGGTGATGACGGCGTGAACGTCGGGAAGCGCCGCCGCGGCCGAGGTGTCGACGCCGAGGATGCGGGCGTGGGGGTGAGGACTGCGCAGCAACCTGCCGTGCAGCATCCCGGGCAGGGAGAGGTCGGCCGCATACATGGCCTCGCCGGCCGCTTTGACGATACCGTCGACGCGGGGCATGCGGCCCCCAATGTTGACGTAGTCGGGCTTCACGTGCCAGACCCCGCCTGAGGCGCCGGATCCGCTCTGAGCGCGACGTCCTGAGGCGCCGCGCCCGCCGCCTGCGACCTCTCCGCCGCCGCCATCTTGACCGCCTGGACGATCTTCACGTACCCGGTACAGCGGCAGAGGTTCCCGGACAAGGCCTCCTTGATCTGGTCCTCGCTGGGGTCGGGGTTCCTCAGGAGGAGCGCCTTCGCCGAGAGGATCATGCCGGGCGTACAGAAGCCGCACTGGATCGCCCCCACCTCGTGGAACGCGCTCTGCAGGGGGTCCAGCCGGCCATCTCGCGCCAACCCTTCGATCGTCACGATGCTTCTGCCCTGGGACTGCACCGCGAGGACCAGGCAGGACTGCACGGCGATACCGTCGAGGAGCACCGTGCACGCGCCGCACGAGCCCTGGTCGCAGCCTTTCTTCGCTCCCGTGAACCCGAGCTGGTTCCTGAGCACGTCGAGAAGCGTCCAGTGGTCTTCGACTCTGGCCGCGTAGGCACGGCCGTTCACGTGCAGGATGATTTCGTTCAAAGTGACGTGCCCCCGGTTCCCCCTTCGGCGGGCATGGTGCACCGCCGCCCTTCTACATACTCTCTGGGAGGGGGAAGGTCAAGACCGTGATCTCGCCCGTCGGCCGCGCCGGGGCCGTGGACCCTGTTGGCGGCTTGAATGTGTCTGCGGGCGGGTAGAAAAAATCAGGAGACTAGTAGGGCGCGCGCACCGAGGCCGGGGCACCGCGTACGACAGTGGATGAAGGAGCTCGTCCTCGGTCTGAGCTTCATCCTGCTCGCCATCCTCTTCCGCTCGCTCGTGGTGCCGCTGAAGGCCATCATCATGAACCTGCTCTCCGTCGGCGCCGCTTATGGGTTGATGGTGCTCGTGTTCCAGGAAGGGTGGGGCACGAACGTGTTCGGCTTCGAACGCCTGCTCTTCCTCTCCACGCGGTATCCTTGTCGCGCCTGGTCAACGAGAAAGGGTGTGAGCGACGGACCGCGAAGAGCAGAAGGGACAGCCGGCGGACTCCCGGTCCAAACGGACTGGCGGCGAGCGGCTGACCGTGGAGCGGCACGATCTTGGTCCCCGGCTGTTCGTGCTCGGAAAGCGGGTGCACGAGTGCATGATCGGAGTGTCGTTGCTCGCGATCCTCGGCGCTCTTCTCGCAGCCGACGTCCTCGAAGCCGGGAAGGCCACCGGGCTCCTGGCGGCCCTGGGCGTGTGGTTGGTGGCCAAGGACTGGCGCGATCTCGTCCCGTCCCGCCGGGACACGGCCCGCTGGTCCCTTGGGCTCCACCGCCTGACTCCGCCTCTCCTGCCGCCACGTCCCCGGGGGGGCTGGCTCCCGCCGTTCGCGGCGACCTTCGCCGGCTTCACTGCCTTGATCAATCTCGATTCGGCTCTGGCGCCTGATATCCGCGTTCGGGGACACCTATTGAGCATGCTTCTGCCCGATGAGCTGCGGCCGCTCTCCCATGCCTTGGCGATACCGCTGAGCGCGGCCCTGCTGCTCGTGGCCTTCTTCCTGGGGAGGAGACGGCGACGCGCGTGGCAGGCGGCCGTCGGTCTACTCGTCGGACTCGCGGCCCTCAACCTGCTGAAGGGTCTGTCGTACGAAGAGGCTCTGCTTTCAGTGGGGGCGATCGGCCTGCTCGTCTACGGTCGGCGTGCTTTCGTCGTCCCGTCCTCTCGCGATGGGTTGCGTGCCTCGGCACTCGTAGCCGCGGCTACGGCCGGGGGAGCGCTGGCCCTCGCGGCGGTCGCGACCTGGGTCGCCTTGCCCGGAACGGCGTCTTTGTCCCTCGTGGTTCATGAGACCACCGATCTGCTCCTCTGGCAGCCGGGTCCGGTGCAGTTCCACGATGACCTCGGACACCTTCCGATCGGTATCGGGCTCGTGTCGCTCGGGGCGGGTCTCACCGCCCTGTGGCTGCTCTGCCGACCGCTCGCGGCACCCCGCGCGCTCCCCGGAGCTCCCGACCGCGTCCTCGCACGCGATCTCGTCCAGCGGCACGGGCACGACACCCTCGCCTACTTCAAGCTCCGCGCGGATAAGCACTATCTCTTCAGTCCGGACGCCCGCGCGTTCCTAGGCTATCGCGTCGAGAATGGAGTGCTGGTCATCTCCGGGGACCCCGTGGGACACCCCGATTCTCTCCGCCCTTTGTTGCGGGAGACGGCGGCTTTTGCCCGGCGCCACGGCCTGCGGCTGGCGGCTCTGGGAGCAAGTGGGCCGATGCTTCCGCTCTACGCTGATGCGGGGATGCGCTCGATGTATCTTGGAGATGAGGCGATCCTCGACACCGTGGGCTTCAGCCTGGAAGGCCGCCGCATGCGAGGCATTCGCCAGGCTGTTGCTCGGGTGGAGCGGGCCGGATACCGAGCCGAGCTGCACTACCTGGATGAGGTGGACAGGGGACTGCTGGCCGAGTTGGAGCACGTGTCCCAAGCGGCCCTGGGAGGTGAGCGAGAGCGTGGCTTCACGATGGCGATGGACTGCCTGGGCGGGGAGCATGCCCCGGACGGCTTCGTCGTCCTGGCCAGAGACGAGGATGGAGAGGTGGGAGGCTTCCTTCACTTCGTTCCGGTCTTCGGGCGGCCGGCAGCGTCGCTGGCCTTCATGCGCCGGCGCAAGGACACCCCGAACGGCCTGACCGACTTCCTCGTGGTCCGATCTCTCGCCCTGCTCCGCGGGCAGGGCATCGAGGAGATCTCGCTCAACTTCGCCCTCTTCGCGCGATATCTCCGCGAGCCCGCGGGGCGTCGCCAGCTGCTCATGGCAGCGGTCCTGCGTTTCGGGGGCCGGTGGTTCCAGCTGGAGAGCCTGTACCGCTTCAACGCGAAGTTCCGGCCCCGCTGGGAACCGCGCTACCTGACATACGAGAACGCTTTCAGCCTCGTGCCGACCGCGGTCGCTTCCCTGTGGGTCGAGGGGCAGCTCCCCAAGCCCGGGCTCGCGCGCCGCCAACCGAAGACCGAGGGGGTCACGCCGGCGGTGCTCGACGAGAGGAACCCGTCGCGGGGTTGACCCGGGTCGGATCGGCCCCGGGTTCTTGCCCGCCCGCGGTGAGGCGTTTCCCTTCTAAAAGCGAGGGGTAAGAGGGTCCAGTCTTCCTTTCCCCGGCGTCGAGGTGCAGGCAGATGGAACTGGCTCCCCGGACGCGCCCGATCGCTATCTCTTCACTGAGGACGGCGGGTTCAGGAACGCTCAGCTGCAGACCTGGTTCGAGGGCACGATAGACGCCTTCATGTCTCTGGTCGAGGCGAACAAGCATTACCCGTGCATCAAGGCCGCCTGGATCGAGTTCCTGGGTGAGCAGCCGGATCCCACCGTGACCCGAGTGCAGTAGTCGCGGTCGAGTCGCATGCACGAGTGCCGCCGGGTGCGTGGCGGCCGACCTTCGTGGGTATCTCAACAGATAGAGACTTTCGCACCATCCGGCTGCGCGCCGCCTATCGATAGGAGCAGGCAATGGAACGCACCAAACCGGGCGAATTCAACTGGGTCGACGTCGCTGCTCACGATCTGGAGAAGCAGTCGGCCTTCTACGAGAAGCTGTTCGGCTGGAGCCACGCCGATACCCCCTTCGCGGAGGGGATGGTGTATCGCACGTTCTCCTCAGACGGGCACAACGTGGCGGGGATGTCGGAGCTTGCGCCCGACATGATCGCGCACGGGCAACCGAGCACGTGGAACGTCTATGTCGCGACCGAGGACGTCGACGCCACCACAGCCAAAGCGGCCGAGCTCGGGGGCACGGTGGTCATGCCGGCGATGGACGTGGTGGACGTAGGCCGGATGGCGGCCATACAAGACCCCACCGGCGCCTATCTCTTCTTCTGGAAGCCGGTCCGCCATGACGAGACCATCGAGTACATGCAGCCGGGCACCCTTTCCTGGAACGACCTGACGACTCGCGACCCGCAGCGGGCGGCGGACTTCTACAAGCAGCTGCTGGGCTGGGAGATCCAGCGCATGGATGCCGGCCCCATGCCTTACTGGCAGGTGGTCGTCGAGGGGCAGGGGGAGGGAGGGATCATGCCGATGCCGGATACGATGCCCTCCGAGATGCCGTCCTTCTGGATGCCATATTTCGGGTCGACCGACGTAGCCGCCGACGTCGCCAAGGCAGAGGAGCTGGGGGCGACCGTGGTCGCTGAGACGACCGAGATCCCGGGAATGCTCGTCTTCGCGGTGTTGGCCGATCCGGCTGGGGCCACCTTCGCCCTGCTGCAGCCGATTGGGGCCGGGCAGCCCTAGCAGCTGCTGAAGAATGGCGCTTTGCCGCCAGGGCGCGATGGACGACTTGGTGTCGCCGCCTTCTATGGACCACACGTGGGCGGCTCTGACGTGGTGCTGGAAGGGATGGTCCATGTTGCTGGAGTTGGCGACCTCCCAGACCTCCCAGTCGCCGAGCGTAGACATCGCCGAGTAGCAGTGATCGTGATCCACGAAAGTGGGCGAGTGATAGTCGCGGCGGTGGGGAATGACTACCTCGCGGGTATGGGCCCCGAGAGAAAGGTACGGAATCATGCTTGTCGAGATCACAGAGATTGAGCAGGCATATCTGGTGGAGATCCTCGGCGAGGCGCACAAGGGTCTGCTCCACGAGATCCACCACGCGGACAGCTCGGACTACAAGGACAAGCTCCGGGAGACCGCGGAATTGAACGAAGCGCTCGCCGGCAAGCTCAAGAAGTCGGACGGTTGATCCGCCCGAGTCGCCGTCGCCGGCGTCGGGGAGGGCCGCCTTCGGCGGCGGGAGGCTGAGACAGCAAGGGCAGCGTGAGCGTGAAGACGGCGCCGCCGTCCGCGCTATTCCCGGCCGAGAGGGCGCCCCCGTGCAGCGCCACCAATCGCGAAGCGATCGCGAGTCCAAGCCCGCTCCCGGCTTGCCCCGATCGGGAGGCGGTCGAGCGGTAGAAACGGTCGAAGACTCGCGGGAGGTCGGCGGGAGGTATGCCTGGGCCGTCGTCGGTTATGCTGAGGCTCGCCACGGCGCCCTGGTACGACGACGCGAGGTGGACGCTCCCACCTTCTTCCGTATGCTGCACGGCGTTGTCGAGCAAGGTGAGGAGCGCCTGCAGGAGCAGATCATGATCGCCGAGCACGTATATGGGCCCGTCGGCTTCGAGCGACATGCGGCGTCGTCCCAGCCCCTGCGCGCGGACGAACGCCTCATCCAGGATCTCGGCCAGGTCGATACGCGAAAAAGTCAGGCCCGAGCCGGCTTCGAGCCGGGCAAGGGCGAGGAGATCGTTGACCAGTTGGGTCATGCGGGTCAGCTCGCTCGCTACAAGGTCCAGTGTCTCTTCCTGGTCGGGCCGCAACCGGGTGGTCTCGCGCATCACGTCGAGGTGGCCCCGTATCACCGTGAGAGGCGTGCGCAGCTCGTGGGATGCGTCGGCAAGGAAGCGGCGTTGCTCGGTGAAGGCCGCTTCGAGGCGGTCGAGCATGTCGTTGAGCGCCGCCACCATGACGCCGACGTCGTCCCGGGGGCCTTCGTAGGGCACCCTCTCGGAGAGCGACGACTTTGTGACCGCCCGAGCCGTGGCTGCGGCCTGGTGCAGCGGACGCAGGCTGGTGCGCGCGACGAGCCGGGAGAGCAACGCGGCCAAGAGAGTCACTACGAGGCCGGTGACCACGAGGCTTTGAGCCCCATAGCCGGCGAGCGCGCTTGTCTCCGCCTTGGAGACCGCCGCTTGGAAGACGGCGACGACGTTCCCCGAACGGCCTGCCAAAGGAACCGTGGCCACCCGGTATTCCTGGCCGCCCACGAACACGTTGGAGTACGAACGCGACGTGGTCGCCGGGTCGAGGTTGGGTCGGTTCTCAGGCGCGTCTTCAAGGTGTAGGTTCGCGTTGGACAGCACTGTCCCGTCGGGGAACCGGACCAGGAGGACGGCCCCGGGGCCCCCGCCACCTGTACGCGCGCCCAGGTACGTGCGCGATACGTCCATGAGATCCGCGGTACCGGAATCGGCGGCGGCGCTGAGGGTCGCGGCGAAGGCCTCGGCCTCGCGCAGCAGGCTCCGATCGAGGTCGGCAGCCAGCTGCCGCTCGAGGACAAGGTAGCCGATGATCGCCAGGAGCGCCACCGCCACGGCCACCGAGAAGGTGACGGCCAGGGCCACGCGCGCCCCGGCGGAGAGGCGACCTCGCACTATGCGACGGCGGGCGCGGGCGATCTCAGGCAGGGACACGGTACCCCACGCCGCGCACGGTCTCTATGACCGACGGGGCGTCCGGCGTGTCGAGCTTGCGGCGCAGGTAGCGGATGTACACGTCGACGACGTTGCTCTCGGTGTACGAACTCGTGCCCCACACGGCCTCGAGTATCTCGGCCCGGCCGATGCTCTCGCCCGCGTGCCTCATGAGGTACTCCAGCAGGGTGAATTCGCGCGCCGACAATCGATATCTGCGGGTACCCCGAGAGACCACCCGTGCGCGGGAGTCCAGGGTCAAGCCCGCCGCCTCGAGGAGCTCGGGGTGGGCAAGGTCCGTCCGTGTCAACGCGCGGACGCGCGCGGCCAGCTCGCGGAACGAGAAAGGTTTGGTCAAGTAGTCGTTGGCGCCCAGATCGAGCAGCGCCACCTTGTCGTTTATCTCGTTCAGCGCCGAGAGGACCAGGATGGGGGTCTGGACCCGCGAGGCCCGCAACCGGCGTACGATCTCCCGGCCGTCCCCGTCGGGCAGCTTCAGGTCGAGCAAGATCAGGTCGTTGCGTCCTGACAGTGCGGATTCGAGGGCTTCGCTTCCGGAGGCGGCCCGTTCCAGGAGATGACCTTCGGCTGTCAAGCCCTTCAGTATGAACGAGGCGATGCGGTCTTCGTCCTCTACCAGCAAGATCCTCACCGATGAACCCCCTGCCCCGGACTACAGTTCGTCGTCGTGTTCCTCGCGGATGGGGGGCCTCGTCACTTCGTGCGAGTTCTTGGGCGAGGCATCCGTCGAGCGGACTTCGCCTGCAGCCAGTACGGTCTCAATGATCGCCGGACTTCCTTCGACAGCGGGCGGATGGGGCGCACTCGACACCGGCGGCCTTGGGAGGAGTGGCAACCGGGTGTCCGATCTCGGCGTGGTCGTCGAGACCGTGGGGGGCTTGGCCGGCGGCGTCGGAAGGGATGCGTCTTCCGGCGGGCCGTCCGTGCGTCGACGGATGGAGGCGCCATGTGACGTGGAGGCTCTCTCCGAGCCCTCAGGTAGGACCTGGCTCAAGAGCACCGAGGTCGTGGTCGCCGTCAGGGCGGGCTCGCTCCCGTACAGAAACTGCTCGGAGTCCAGGAGTCCCGGTGGAGGGGCGGAGATGACGACGCCGGATCCGAGGGGTTCGCGCATCATCACCACCGGCAACTCGGCTGCGCTAGGGCCGCGAGTGTCGATCAGCGCCCCAGCTACAAGGCTGCCGACCAAGACCGACAACCCGATGATGAAGGCTATCAGGGCGCGGTTCCTAGAAGGGGCTGTGGCGCCCCCGGCGTTTCTGCGTCCCCCCACGGAGCCATTGTCTCATCTTTCGCCGCGAGATGCCCGCCCATGCGAGAAGACGGACGAGCCCGGCGGTCTTCTAGCCCGAACGCACGGCTTTCCCGATGAAGGAGGCGATGAAGAAGGCGATGGCCACGATCACGATGGTCGGCCC
>JAJZQZ010000010.1 GCA_021802965.1 Actinomycetes bacterium | reverse complement strand
GTCAGCCCTTGGCTCTTCTTCGAGGAGCGCGAGGCCATCAGCGAGATCGCGGCCCTGGGACTGCCCGCCCGCGTACTGGCCTTCTGCCACGCCTTCCCAGAGCACATCGAGATGGCGGCTGAATGCGGGGTCGACGCGGTGGTCATATCCATGAGCACCTCCGACCGCCACCTGCAGAAGAAGTACGGCCGCGACCGGCGGTGGTTGCTCGAGCAGGTCGAGGCGGCCGCGACGGCCGCCCAGGATCGCGGCCTCCCCTTCATCATCTCTGCCGAGGACGCATCGCGCACCGGGCTCGACTTTCTTCTGGCCTTTGCGGTGGCGGCCGAGAAGCTGGGGGCGGAGCGCTTCCGCTTCTGCGACTCCCTGTCGGTGCTCGACCCATTCATGGCCTTCCAGCGGGTGCAGACCATCCTGGAGGCCTTGAGCATCGACGTCGAGGTGCACTGTCACAACGACTTCGGTATGGCTACCGCCAACACCCTGGCCGGCGTCCGCGCGGGGGCCCGCTACGTGACCGTGTCGGTGAACGGCCTCGGCGAGCGCACCGGCAACGCGGCCCTCGAGGAAGTGGTGATGGCGCTCAAGCACCTCGACGGCCTCGACCTGGGCATCTCCACCGCCGAGTTCCGGGAGATATCGGAGTATGTGGCCCGGGCTTCCAGCCGAGCCATCCCCATCTGGAAGGCCATCGTCGGCACCAACGTGTTCGCCCACGAGTCGGGCATCCACGCGGACGGGGTCATCAAGAACCCTCTCACCTACGAGGTCTTCAGCCCCGACGAGGTCGGCCTGACCCGCCAGCTCGTCGTGGGCAAGCACTCGGGCAGCCGCACGATCCAGCACAAGTTCAAGGAGTTCGGTATCGACCTCTCCGACTCCGAGGCCAACGAGATCTTGGCCATGACCCGGAAGACCTCGGTTGAGCTGAAACGGGCTCTGTTCGAGAAGGAGCTCATGTACATCTACCAGGACTTCCTGCGCCTCAACGAGGCACGGCTGGAGTCCGACCGCCTGGAGATGGAAGAGGACGAAGAGGAGTGAGGCCCGGTCACTCTGCGGCTGTAGCTATGAGAGGCTGAGCCGTGGACCAAGCGTCTCCGGACAGCGGCGGTGCGGTCCCCCGATCTTTGTTCCTGACCCAGGATTTCCCCCCCCGTTTCGGAGGCAGCCAGTCCTATCACTGGGGACTGATCCAGACCCTCGACCCGGACGAAGTCGTGATCCTTGCGCCCGGACACGCCGACGCCGCGGCCTTCGATGCCACGCATCCCTATCGCGTGATCCGCACGGATCGCCCGGTGCTCCTGCCGACTCCCGGCCTCCTGGATCTCGCCAAGCGCATCATCGTCGAGCATGGCGCCGAGCTGCTGCAGCTGGGTCACCCCTTGCCCAACGGTGTCCTCGGGCCCCGATTGGCTCGGGCTGCCGGACTGCCTTACGCCGTGTTCCTGGCCGGGGCCGAGGTGACCCTACCCGCGGCTCTTCCTGTCTCCGGCCACGCGATACGATGGGTCCTGCGGAACGCCGCCCTGCTCCTCACCGTGAGTGGGTTTACCGCCGCGGCAGCCGTGGGCATCGTTGGGCGGAAGGTGCCGGTGGGGGTGCTGCGGCCCGCGATCGATGTGGGGTCCTTCGCCCCCGTCGGGGATGAGTCCGTACAAGGAAAGCGTGGGCTGGGAGTCGAAGGAGGCCTCATAGTGTGCGTCGGGCGCTTGGTGCCCCGCAAGGGGCAGGACCGGTTGATCGACGCTCTCGCGCTCCTGACCCCGCGGCACCCCGGGCTGCATCTGGCTTTGATCGGAGGAGGCCGCCTCGGACCGGCTCTTGTCCGCCGGGCAGAGCGTCAAGGCGTGGCTGAGCGCGTGCACGTCCTTGGACCGCTGCCCGCCGACCAGCTCTCCCGCTGGTTGAGCGCGGCCGACCTGTTCGCCTCGCCCTGTCGCAACCGTTGGGGAGGGCTGGAAGTGGAGGGTTTTGGCATCGTGTTCGCCGAGGCCGCCCTCATGGGTCTCCCCGTGCTGGCCGGGCGATCGGGAGGGGCGCCCGAGGCGGTGAGGGAAGGAGAGACCGGGATAGTCGTCAACGGAGCATCGGCGCGGGAAGTGGCGGCCGGCCTCGACCGGCTCCTCAGCCTGGGGGCTGAAGGTCGCCGCCAGATGGGCGCGCGGGGCCGCTCGCTGGCCCTGCAGCGGCACACGCCTGCTGTGGTGGGCCGACGCTACCGTGATCTGCTGCGCGTCGCTGCGGCGAACCGTCCCGCTCCGGGCCGGGTCGCCTGAGGTGGCCCTGCGGCGGTTGGCGACGCTGGCCACGTCCAGGCGGGGCATCGGCATCGGCCTGGTGCTCGGTGTCGCGGTGGCCGTCGTGGTGGTCGTGATCCTCGGCCCGCGCGCGGGCGCCGACATCGCTTCGGCCGCCGACGCCTCGCGGCAAGCCGCGCAACCGCTGTGGTTCGTGGTCGCCTTGGTCGCCCTCGTGATCGCTCTCGTCGCCGATGCCGCCACCCTTGTCGTCCTGGTGCGCCACCTCGGCGAATGCACGTCGGTACTGGGCACGGCCGGGGTGGGCTTCGAGAGCTATCTGGCCGCCGGGGCCACGTCGTTTGGAGGGCTCGAAGTGCCCTTTGTCATGGTGCGCCTGAAAGGAGTGGGTGTCTCCGTGCCGAAGGGGGGCTCGATCATCATGGCCAAGGGTCTTGTCCACGTGACAGTGCTCGTGCTGGTGGCCGCCCTCGCGCTCACGCCGGTCGGGGCCACGGTGCTCACCTCGTTGCAGCGCCGGATCCTCCTTGGTGTCATCGCCTTCTTGTGCCTGCTGTGGTTGGTGGGAAGCGTGCTTCTGCGAGGGAGCTTGGGGCTGAACAGGCTGCCGGCTCCGGTGCGCGATCGGCTGACTGCCTTCTGGGAGACCGCCCGTCTCCTCCGCAGCAGGGGGTGGCGTTTGGGATTGCCGCTGGTGGCTCTGCAGATCGTGTATTGGGTCGCCATGCTCTCTCTCGTCCCGCTGATCCTGCTGGCTCTGGGGTGGCGGGGCGATTTCAAGCCCCTCATCGTAGGACAGGCCGTGCTGCAGGTGCTCATGCCGCTGTCGCCGCTCCCCGGCGGAGCAGGCGTCGCTGAGCTGGGTTATCTCGGGATCATCGGCCGGACAGTGCCGCGGGACCTCACGGTCGCGAGCCTCGTGATCTGGCGCGCGTATACGTGGGTCCTGCCCATGGCGCTGGGCGGCTTCGTGCTTGGCGCGCGCACCTTGCTCCGTCGCCGGCGAGAGGTCGTGGGCTCGTGAATGCGGCGCGTCGGGCGGGGCGGAAGATGGTCCGTGCCGGTCTCATCGGGGCTGCGGCCTTCGGGGTCGGCTGCCTTCCGACGGGCCGCTTGGTCGCTCGGCTCGCGGCGGGCGTGCCGGTGGAGAGTCTAGGGAACGGCGCTCCGGGAGCGTCGAACATGTTCCGGTCGGTGGGCTGGCGTGCCGGCGCTGTCGTGATCGTGATCGACACTCTGAAGGGGCTGCTGCCCGTGGCCTGGGCCCGTCATCGGAACTGGGGGCCGCACGCCGTGGGCGCCATGGGTCTGCTGCCCGTGGCCGGCCACATCACGGTGCTCGGGGGCAAGGGGGCGGCGACCGCGATGGGCGTGACCATCGCCGCCGACCCGGCTGCATTCGGCCTCGTGACCCCCGTGCTGGTCACAGGGATCCTCCGCAAGGCGAATGCTCCAGCGGCTCTTGCGGCCTACCTGACGTATCCGCTGTGGAGACAGAGGCTGGGAAGAAGCCGCGCCGAAGTAGCGTGGAGCTCTATCATCCTAGGTATGCTAATAGTGACTCGGGTCTGGAGAGGCGGAAGAGAGGGGATGTTCCACGCGCGCACCCTCTGGGAACGTCTTCTTCACGACCGGGAACCCAGGGCCTTCACCGATCGAGCCGAGTAAGAGGAGAGCTATGCGTGTCGCTCTGGTTTCGCCGTATTCGTGGTCTGTGCCCGGAGGGGTGAACGAGCATGTCGGTAATCTGGCGGCTCGGCTCGAAGATATGGGGCACGAAGCATGGATCTTGGCCCCCTCCGGGAGGGTGGCTCGCAGAACGGAGGAGCGCCTTCCTAACCGTTTCATCTCCTGCGGCAGCGCGCTCGCGGTGCATTCCAACGGCTCCAAGGCCCACGTCAACACCTGGCCCCTGATGCTGCAGAGGATGGAGCGCATCCTCGACGAGCATCAATTCGAGCTTGTTCACGCTCACGAGCCCTGCACGCCCTCCGTGGCGGCGTCGGCCGTTCTCAGTGCGTCTGTGCCGGTTGTGGGCACCTTTCATCGTTCGGGCGGCAGCACCTTGGGGTTCCGCATGTTCCTGCCTCTCGCGCGCAAGGTCGTGGAGCGGCTGGCTGTTCGCATCTGCGTCTCGCCCTTCGCGCGCGATTTCGCCGCCCAGCTCTTTCCCGGCGACTATCGCATCATCCCCAACGGGGTGAACATCGCGGAGTATAGACCCGCGCGTGACATCCCCAAGGTGCCGGGCAGAGTCCTTTTCATCGGGCGGCCTGACACCCGCAAAGGTCTACCTGTGCTGCTGCACGCGTTCACGCTGGTCAAGGAGATGGTGCCCCAGGCCACGTTGGTCGTCGTGGGTTCTACCGACGACGACCTGGAATCGGCGGCGGGCAAGGCGCCGCTGAAGCTGCCCTGGCCCCTTCCGGGAGTCCAGGCTCTGGGCCGGGTGCCCCTCGAAGAGAAAGTGGCCCAGATGGGCCAGGCGCAGGTGCTCGCGGTCCCCTCGCTCGGAGGGGAGAGCTTCGGGATCGTCCTGGCCGAAGGCCTCGCCGCCGGCCTGCCCGTGGTGGCCTCCGATCTTGAGCCGTATCGAGCGGTGCTGCGCGACGGTGAGCTCGGCATGCTGGTGCCACCGGGCGACCCCTATGTCCTGCGGGACGCGATCGCCGAGATCCTCACCGCCCCCAAAGGGGGTGCGGCCACGGCTGCGCGCGGCATTGAGGCCGTCGAAGGCTTCGCGTGGTCCGTCATCGCCGATGCTATCCTCGGAGCGTACCGGGATGCGCTCGACGCGGCCGTCTTCAGGGGGGCGACCGGGACGGCGCTCGCGTCTGAGCGCGCCGCTGAGCTCTCGGCTACGAAGCCGAGTCGCTGGGCGAGAGTATCGGATCATGGAAGCTGAGAGGGGATCATGCGCACACTTGTCGTACACTTCGCGGGCGGGACCGAGGTGTCCCTCGAGACCGATGCCGACCCGACGACCGTCTATTCCGCGTTATCGGGCGAGGGCGACTGGCTCGTGGTCGAGGATGTGACCGGTCAGCGCCACTACATGGCCGTCCGGATGATCGCGTACCTGGCCTTCTGCGGCAAGAAGGGAGTCGGGTTCGGGATCTGAGATGTTCGAATTCGAGTTCGAGTTCAACTCGCCCCTCGCCCCGTCGACCCTCGCCGACCTCTTCGCCCGTTCCGGATGGGACGAAGTCGACGCCGTGCTCAAGCTGGAGTGGGCGATGCTCGCGTCCGAGGACTGGGTGACCTGCAGCCTTCGCGGGGAGCTGGTGGGGTTCGGGCGGACCTACCAGCTGGACGCCGTGCGGAGGCTGGTCTTCGACGTGGTCGTCGACGGGCGTTACAGCGAGTACGGGCTGGAAGATGAGATAGTGCGCCGGCTGGCGATCACGGCCCCCAGCCTGCAGGAGGTCGCCGTCTTCAAAAGACAGGCTGAGCTTGTGGCTGAAGCGGACTCACGTCTGGCCCTGATCGTGGGCGGCCGGGCGATCACCGACGCGCCTCAGGGCGCCTACCTAGGTTGAGATGGAGGTCGAACGTATGACGCACCTGGTCACGTGCATCCCCGGGGACGGGACCGGCCCGGAATTGATGGAGGCGGCAAAGATCGCCCTAGCCGCGACGGGCGCAGACATCCGGTGGATCGACATGGAAGCCGGCGCCGACGTGATGGACAAGTACGGGACCCCGCTCCCCGCCGAGGTACTGGCCTCGCTGCGCGAGACGAGAGTCGGCTTGAAGGGTCCCATCACGACGCCGATAGGGTCCGGCTTCCGGAGCGTGAACGTCGCGTTGCGTAAGGAGCTCGACCTGTACGCCAACCTGCGACCGGCCGTGACCATACCCGGAGTCGTGTCGCGCTACGAGGATATCGATCTGGTCATCGTGCGGGAGAACACCGAGGATCTGTACGCGGGCGTCGAGCACATGGTAGGGCCCGACGCGGCCGAGTCCATCAAGATCATCACCCGCGCTGGTTCCGACCGCATCTGCCGCTTCGCCTTCGAGTACGCGCGCAGAGAGGGGCGACGCAAGGTGACGGCGGTGCACAAGGCCAACATCATGAAGCTCTCCGACGGTCTCTTCCTCGAGGTGGCTCGAGCGGTGGCTGGGGAGTACCCGGACCTGGAGTTCGAGGACCGGATCGTCGACAACATGTGCATGCAACTGGTCCAGAAGCCCGAGCTCTACGACGTCCTCCTGTGCCCCAACCTGTACGGGGACATCATCAGCGACCTCTGCGCCGGCCTCGTGGGCGGGCTGGGGGTGGCGCCGGGGGCCAACTTCGGTCGCGAGGTGGCCCTGTTCGAGCCGGTGCACGGCTCGGCTCCCAAGTACGCCGGTCAGGACAAGGTCAATCCCACCGCGCTCATCCTCTCAGCGGTTCTCATGCTGCGCCACCTGGGAGAGCGGGAAGCGGCCGACGCGCTCTTCCAGGCGGTCAAGGATGTCATCGCTGAGGGCAGATCGGTCACCTACGATCTCGGCGGGACGGTGGGCACGAGGGCCATGGGCACGGCCGTCGCGGTCCGAACCGCCTCGCTCTTGGGCCGCTCTTGACCGGTGGGCGTTCTTCGGCGGCCCTCTAGGGCTTCGAGCGACCGCGATCCTGGAGGATCGCCCCCGCGCGAAGGCCCAGGTAGAGGTCGACCAGGGTCTCGGAGTCGTCGAGGTCGATGCCCAGGAGCGTCTCGATCTTTTTCAGGCGGTACCGCATCGTGTTCTGGTGCACATACAGCCGCTTGGCCGACTGACTGACCGAGCGTCGCTCTTCGAGGAAGACCTCCAGCGAGTGGACGAGCTCGTCGTTCTGGGCCGAATCGTGCTGGCGCAAGCGGCCGATGGTCGACTCATAGAAGAGGGCCAGCTGCTCCACGTCCTGGTTCTCGAGGGCCCGGATGCTGGGCCCGAGGTCGCTGAAGAGGATCAGCTCGGGCCGGCCGCTCGAGGCTGCGAGGCGGACGGCCTCCCTCGCCTGGGCGTGGGCCCGCGGGACACCCCGGGCGCCGGTGAAGGCCTCGGAGAGTCCGCCGCGCAGCCGCACCCCTTGCACCAGCGTCTCCGCGCGGCCCCGCACCGCCTGAGCGGCGCCGCGAAGCTCCTCTTGCTCCAGGCGGGGGGCCTGGAAGAGCACGATGAGAGTGTCCCCCCGAGACATGGCTATCGCAGGCATCCCTTGATCGGCCAATGCTGCCTCGACGGTGGCCTGGATCTCCGCCCGCGCCTCCTCGAGCTGCTCTTGTGTCCGCATGTCTCGGATCGCCGCCGGCGCCGAAGTCTTCACGGTGTCAAAGACCAGTAGGCGAAGGGGCCGAGCCGGGTCGATATGGTAGGTCAGGAGGCGCCGGTCGTGGTCGGCGTCGACGCCGGTCCCCGCGATCAGCTCGTCCAGGAGGTCGGCGCGGAGCTTGCGTTGCAGCAGTGCGCTGTCCCGCGATTTCAATAGGTCGAGGGCGAGGAGCTTCTGGGAGTAGCCCAGGACCACATCGGTGAGCTCCTCCATGTGCTCCCGGGCCGGCAGGGCCAGGGCGAGCACCCGGTTCACCCGTCCGCGGGTACGCACCTCTCTGAACACGAGCCGCAGATCGCCAAACGCCATCTCTCTGGGCAGCTCCCCGGTGCGGGCCGCGTCGGTGTACGCCTTCCAGATGCGCTCGGCCTGGGCCTTGTCGATGCGGACTCGGTGGGGGGCCAGGCTCACCACGTCGCCGGCCGCGTCGTACAGAATGACCGTGACGGAGAGCAGCATGGAGAGGGACGAGACCAGGTGATCGGCCCCTTTTTCCTCCACCAGCAGGGACAGCAGGTGGTTCTGCACGGACAGGCTCCGCCGGAGCCGGTGCATATCGGTGCTCAGCAGGCTGGTGAAGATGTACGAGGTGATGGACTTGAACGGGACCTCGTAGCTCACCTCGAAGAGAGGCAGCCCCGTCTCCTCGGCGGCCTCCATCACGGTCGCGGGAGCGCCCTCCTCGGTTATGCCCGCCGCGTAGCCGAGCGCGGCCAAGCCCGCCTCCGAGAGGCGCTGCACGTACTCGCGGTGGACCTTGGCGTTATCCTTGAGCGCAAGCCCGGTGGTGAGGAGCACGTCGCGTGGGGCCAGCCACGGGGTGGGGTCGACCATCTCGGAGATGTGCACGCCCCCGACCTGCCGGGTGGCGCCCCGCTTGCCTGCGACCAGTGTCAGCCCCAGTGCAGGTTCGTCCAGTAGATCCTGTACTGTGAGGCGAGATCGCGGCTGTGCAGGCACTATCCTCCGTTCAGGGCCCCAGTCTGCCGCACGGCTTCCGGCAGCTCCCAGAGATAGCGTACCAGCCCGACCCCGGCGGCGGTCAAGGCCTGCTCCTTGCTCTCCACGGTGCCGGTGTTGCCTTGGATCATCGCCCCCGCGTGGCCCATGCGGGTGCCCCTCGGCGCATGGCGCCCCACGAGCAGCCCGACCATCGGCTTGGAGATCTCCTCCTGTATCACCAGCGCAGCGCGCTCCTCGGCGTCGCCCCCGATCTCGCCCACCATCACGATGGCCTTGGTGTCGGGGTCGTTCTCGGCCAGCCGGAGGTAATCGGCGAAGTCTCGTCCGATGACCCGGTCGCCCCCGATGCCCACACAGACCGACTGACCGATACCCGCGTCGGTGAGGACCTTGGTGATCTCGAAGGTGAGAGTACCGCTGCGGCTGATGACGGCGACGTGCCCCGGGCTGGTCGACCCGGGCGGGATCATGCCCAGGCTGGTCTCTCCGGGCACGAGGATGCCCGGGCAGTTGGGGCCGATCATCCAGAGGTTGCGCGAGCGGGTCAGCTGGCGCAGGCGCATCTCGTCGTGCAAGGGTATCCCCTCGGTGATGACGACGATGAGGGGCACCAGGGCGTCGGCGGCTTCCTCGACGGCGGCCTTGGCGAAGGGGGCCGGGACGTAGATGACCGAGGCGTCCACCGGACCCACGGCCTCGATGGCTTCGTACACGCTGTTGAACACGGGCACGCCCTCAGCCTCGGTTCCCCCTTTCTTCGGGGTGACTCCGGCGACGATCTGGGTGTTGTAGCTCTGCATGAGCCGCGTCTGGCTACGGCCGAAATTGCCGGTGATGCCCTGGACGATGACGCGCGTGGAACGGTCGGCGAGGAATCCCATCAGGCTCTCCCTCCTTCGGTCGAGGTTCGCACCCCGGCCCCATTCCCTCGGCGGGCGGCGGCGGCCCATTCCACGGCGGTGCGGATGTCCGGCGCCACGGAGATGCCCTTGTCCTCCAGGATCTGCTTGCCTTCGTCGGCGCCGGTGCCGTGCACGACGGCAAAGGTGGGCACCGGGTCATCGGCGAGCTCGGACATGGCTTGGGCGATACCCGTGGCAGCCTCGCCCGCCCGGGTGATGGCCAGGCTCAGCATGATCAGGCGCGCGCGGACCCGGGAGTCGCGCAGGCTGCGGTCTTGGAGGATACGCGTGCCTTCGTATGCCTTCACGGTGCTCGCGCCCCCACCGGTGTCCAGGAAGTTCGCCGGGCTCGAACCGTGGAAGGCGACGGCGTCGAGGAGGGAGAGGTTGAGGCCGGCCCCGTTGGCCATCAGGCAGATCTCGCCGTCGAGATCGACGAAGTTGAGGCCGAACTGCTTCGCTCGGGACTCCAGCTCGGGAAGGGGCGGGCGCTCGGCTCGGACGAGGCCCTCCCGCTGCCGGAACAGGGCGTCGTCGTCGATGGTCACCTTGGCGTCGGCGGCGATCAGACCGTCGGAGCTCGCGATGAGCGGGTTGATCTCGAGAAGCTCGAGGTCGTACTCGCAGAACGCCACCACCAGATTGGCGAGCAACCGGGCGACGGCGTCCATGTGAGTCGAGATGGAGGCGGCGTCCTGGGCCGGAAGGGCCGGGAGCAGTCTCTCCGTCACCCACTGCGGGGTGATGGCGTCGAGCTCGTCGACCGGGACGGGCACCCGTATGAGCCGGCTCGAGTCGGACTCCACCTCCACTCCGCCCTGGGGAGAGAACAGCACGGCCGGGCAGGCCCGGGAGGTGTCGAACACGACCGCCGCGTAGAGCTCGCGGCCTTGGGGGGCTCGGCTCTCGACCAGCAGCCCTACCGGCAGGCGTCCCTTTATCTCGAGCTGGAGGATGCGGGCCGCTTCGCGCTCGAGCTCCACCCTGTCGGCGACTATCGCGATGCCGCCTGCCTTGCCCCGCCCGCCGGTGAGGACCTGGCTCTTGACGACACAGGGGTAGCCGATGGAGTCTCCGGCATCGCCGGCACCGGCGGGATCGGTCCGGAACAGGCCGGTGGGGGTCGCGACGCCGAGACGCGCGAGTAGCCCTTTGCCCTCGAATTCATACAGGTCCATGTGCTCTCCTCGTCGGGGCGTGCGTGCTGCGGTTAGAAAACTAGCAAAGGGGCCCGTCGAGGGCACGGGGGGTTCTCCCAAAAAGACCGGCCCTGAGCTGTGCGATGCGACAGCGCGCCTGATCGCGCGCGTAAATGATGACGGCCCGCCCGGTCAACGGGCGGGCCGCGGCGCAATCGCGTGTCGCAGGCCTTTGCTGAGTCAGGCGGCGGCGGGCGGGATGCCCTGGGCTCCCCATCCCCGCGCTGTGTAGTACTCGGCAAGCTCTCGCCGGAGCTTCCCGGCGTCGACCGGTGGCCGTCCGTCGAGGGGCTCGGTCAAGAACCGCTGGGGGAGCCAGTCGTCGGCGCTGCTCAGCCCCATGCCGAAGTTGAGGCGGCGCACCCGGGTCAGCAGGTCGTTGGCGAGCGTCTTGAGATCCTCCACCGGTATCGGGGAACCGCCCAGCTCGCCTACCACGACCGCGAGATCGTCCCAGGTCATCCAGTCCCGGTAGAAGCGGCACATGACGAGGCAGTCGTAGAGGAACAGCCGGTCTTCGTAATCTATGAAGAGGGCGGCGAGCGCCGCGTCGTCGAGGTCCTTGGTCATCCCCGAGAGGATCGGCTTGTAGAAGGTGGCCCGCAGATGACAGGCTCCTCGCGGACTCGTGGCGTAGGCCAGGCCCATGCCGAGCAGCGCGCGAGGATCGTAGCCGGCCGGCTCCATGCCCTTCACGTGGATGGCCTGGTCCTCCATCCCCAGAGCCGCAGCCGCGCCCCTGATGCCTCGGGCGAGGATATCGGCCAGCTCGGTGCTGCGCTCGGACATCTCTGTGAGCAGCCGGGATATCGCCTGCGCGTCGCCGGCGGCCGGGGCGGTCGCGATCGTGCCGTTTTGCCCGGCTTTGATGGCGAGAGCCACCACGTTGCCGGCGCTCATGGTGTCCATGCCCAGGCGGTTGCACTGCTCATGCAACAGGACCACTTCCTCGGCCGTCTGCACCTGGCAGAGGCCGCCGAAGGAGTAGAGCGTCTCGTACTCGGGGCCGTGGATCTCCCGGCCCGCGTTCGGGCCCTCGAGCACCGTGAGGTGTCTGCGGCAGCGCACGGGGCAAGGGGGGCAGGTGCCGGTCTCGACCTTGGCCCACGTCGGGTAGTTCTCGGCTTCGAGGGCGGCACGATGAGGCGCCCGACCGGTCGACCAGTAGTCGGTGGGGAACGACCCGGCTTCGTTCAGCACCGCGACCATCATCGGAGTGCCGAAACGGCGGTAGGCTCCTGCCGTCGGGGAATCTGTGGCGAGCCCCGAGACGGCCTTCCGCACCGCGTCGAACGCCTCGCTGCCCTTCGCGCGCACAGGACCGGCCGATGTGACGGTCACCGCCTTCAGCCGCTTGCTGCCGAAGACCGCGCCCATGCCCCCGCGGCCGAGGGCGTGGTCGCCTTCGACCTGCACCGATGCGCAGGTCGTGAGATGCTCGCCCGCGGGGCCGATGATCATGGTGGAGGAGCGCTTCGCGAGGACGGCTGCCAGAGCGTCCTCGGTCTGGAACACATCCTTGCCCCACAGGTCGGCGGCGGAATGGAGTGTGGCTCCCCCCGCATCGATGTGCAAGCGCACGGGCCCCGCCGCTGCGCCGGTGACGAGGACGGCGTCCCAGCCGGTCTCACGCAGGGTGCGCGCCATGGAGCCGCCGCTGTACGACTCCAGAAAGGCCTCCGTCATGGGGCTCTTGGTGAAGGCGCCGAAACGATCGGAACCCGAGAAGCCGTAGGCGGCCAGGGGGCTCGGGGTGAACACCAGGACGTTGGTCGGGGCCAGAGGGTCCACCCCGGGGTCGAGGTGACGCGCGAGCAGCTCGACGGCGAGGGCCTTGCCGCCCAAACCGTGGATGCCCGGAAGATCGAGCTCCTCCGGCGCGGACGCGCCGGAGGTCAGATCGATGGTGAGGATTTTGTACGACACGGCGGTCCTCCTAGGCGAGGCCGGCTTCCTTCGCGACCTCCCTGAGGGAGTCGGCCACGATGTCCAGGCCTCGGTCGAGCAGATCGAGTTCGATGGTGAGAGGCATCAGCGGCCGGATCACGTTGCCGTAGGTGCCCGCGGAGATCATTATCACACCCTTCTGCGCCGCTCGACTGACCAGGGCCTTGGTCAAGTCGGCTGCTGGGGTCTTGGCCTCGCGATCGGTCACCAGTTCCATGCACATCATGGCTCCGAGGCCGCGGACGTCTCCGATCACCGAGAGTTCGTCCTGCAGGCTGGTGAAGGCCGCCCGGATACGGTCGCCGATCATCCGCGACCGCTCGAGCAGGTTCTCTTCGTCGATGATGTCGAACACGGCCAGGGCGGCGCGGCATGAGACCGGGTTGCCTCCATAGGTCCCCCCGAGTCCTCCGGGGTGGGGCGCGTCCATGATCTCGGCCTTGCCGGTGATGCCCGAGAGCGGGTATCCGGATGCCATCGATTTGGCGGTGGTCATGATGTCGGGTTCTACATCGAAGTGCTCGATGGCGAACATCTTGCCCGTGCGGCCGAACCCGGACTGTACCTCATCGGCGATGAACAGGATGCCGTGTTTCTCGCAGATGGCCTTGATCTTTTGGAAGTAGTCCTTGGGCGGGACCACGAAGCCGCCCTCGCCCAGCACGGTCTCGGCCAGGATGGCGGCCACCTCGTCGGCCTCGACGTAGTTCTTGAAGGCGTCTTCGACCAGGCCGGCGCACGCCGTGCCGCAGCTCGAGGGATCGAGGTCGAGGGGGCACCGGTAGCAGTAGGCGAAGGGCAGCCGGTAGACCTCGGGCGCGAAGGGACCGAAGCCCTTCTTGTAGGGCATGGTCTTTGAGGTAAGGGTCATGGTGAGCAGGGTGCGGCCGTGGAATGCGTCTTCGAACACGATGACGGCGTTACGCCCGGTGTGGTAGCGGGCTATCTTGATGGAGTTCTCGATCCCCTCGGCCCCGGAGTTCGCGAACATGGTCTTCTTCGGGGAAGGCCCGGGAGCGGCGGCGTTCATCTTCTTGGCCAGCTCGATGTATGGGTCGTACATCACGACGTGGAAGCACGTATGGGAGAAGAGCGCAGCCTGGTCTTGCACGGCGGCGACCACCTTGGGGTGGCAGTGGCCGACGGCCATGACCCCGATACCACCGGCGAAATCGATGTACTCCCGGCCTTCGACGTCGGTGATCGTGGCGTTCTTGGCCTTGGCGACGAACAGATCGGTCACGTTGAAGGGCCCGCGGGGGACCTCCCGGTCGCGCGCGGCTTTGAGCTCTTGGTTGGTCACGATCTCCATCTCCTTCACGTCGTCGGTTCCTAGTCGCGTTGTCTGAATCCACTGGACGGTCGCTCAAGAAAGGGCGCGGGTCGGGCGACGCATCGCGTGTCGATCTGGAGTCCCATCTGGAGTCCCTTGAGATGGGTCGTAGCGCGCCCCCGCTCGCCGTGTTTCCGACTATCACGCTAGCAAACGGGAGGCGACGGGAGGATTGTGGAATCGCACTCAATATGGCTCCGCGACGGTGCTCTCGCACAGATGTCCTCGCCGGCGCCGTCAGCGGCTGGACGGGCGCCTCGCCGCCGCGGCCGCCGCTCTCTTTGCTTCCCTTGCGACCCCTCACCCGTTGCGTGTAAACTTCGAGACCATCATGCAGGCTTTGGCCTGCGCTGTCTGACCAGATTCCCACGGGCTACGAGGAGGCGACGTGCCGAGACACAGCGACGAAGTGAGGTTGGGTCCGGCTCGTGCACCCCACCGCTCGCTGTTCCGCGCCTTGGGGCTCGACCCGGCCGACGCCGACCGTCCCCTCATCGGCGTGGCCAATTCGTACAACGAGCTGATCCCCGGGCACATGCACCTACGCTCCATCGCCGAGCAGGTCAAGTTCGGCGTCTGGCAGGGGGGCGGCGTGCCCCTCGAGTTCAACGTCATCGGCGTGTGCGACGGCATCGCCATGAACCACACGGGCATGAACTACTCGCTGGTCTCGCGCGAGAACATCGCCGACGCGGTGGAGATCATGGTGCAGGGTCACGGGCTCGACGGGCTGGTGCTCATCCCGAACTGCGACAAGGTCGTCCCCGGCATGGTCATGGCCGCGGCGCGCATCGACACCCCGGTCGTGGTCGTCTCGGGCGGGCCTATGCTCGCCGGTGTCTACCAGGGCAAGAGGGTCGATCTCAAGACCGTGTTCGAGGCGGTGGGAGCCTACTTCCACGGCAACATGACCGCCGACGAGCTGACCGAGCTCGAGGACTGCGCCTGTCCGACCTGTGGCTCCTGTGCCGGCCTTTTCACCGCCAACTCCATGAGCTGCTTGACCGAGGTCCTCGGCCTCGCTCTCCCCGGCGACGCCACCATCCCGGCGCCGTATTCGGCCCGCCTCGCATTGGCCCGCCGCTCAGGGGCCCGGGCGGTCGAGGTGGCCCGGCAGGGTCTGGGAGCGCGCACCTTCCTCTCCGAGGCCAGCCTGCGCAACGCCTTGACTCTTGATGCGGCCCTTGGCTGCTCGACCAACACGGTGCTCCATCTGGAGGCCATCGCCAACGAAGCCCATATCCCACTGCCTTTGGCTGCCTTCAACGAGGTCTCGGGGCGCACGCCCCACATCGTCAGCCTGTCGCCGTCGGGGCCGGACTTCATGGAAGACCTCGATCGCGCCGGCGGCATCCAGGCGGTCTTGAAGCGCCTGGCCGAGGGTGGGTTGGTGGAGGGCTCCGTGCCGACCGTGTCGGGACGGACCCTGGCCCAGCAGTACGAGGGCGCCACCATCCAGGGCGACCTCATCCGGCCTCTGGACCGGCCTCACCACGCCACTGGCGGGCTCGCCGTGCTCTTCGGCAATCTCGCGCCCCTGGGCGCCGTGGTCAAGGAGTCGGCCGTGCTGCCTCAGATGCTGGTGCATCGAGGTCCCGCTCGGGTCTTCGACGACGAGCCTTCGCTGGTGGCCGCAATCGAGGCCGATCGGATCGAGCCGGGCTGCGTCGTCGTCATCCGCTATGTCGGTCCGAAGGGCGGCCCGGGCATGCCCGAGATGCTCACTCCCACGTCGGCCCTCGCCGGCGCGGGCCTCGACGACCGCGTGGCTCTCATCACCGACGGACGCTTCAGCGGCGCGAGCCGGGGCGCCAGCATCGGTCACGTGGCTCCCGAAGCCGTGGACGGGGGCCCGATCTCCCTGGTCCGTGAAGGTGATCTCATCGCCATCGACATCCCCAAGAGGCAGATCGTCCTGGAAGTGTCCGAGGACGAGCTTGCGGCTAGGAGGGCGGCCTGGCGGCGTCCCGAGCGGAGGCTCGGAGGCGTGCTGGGCCGTTACGTAGCGCTGGTCTCCGGGGCGGAAACCGGCGCTGTCCTTGGCGGGGATGGCATCGGCGTGTAGCGGGCCCTGCGCCGGCTCGAGCCGCGAGGCTCGGCGAGACTGTCGCACCCGCGCTCACTCCCCGGTCTGGTCCGCCATGACCCGCGGCCTCACCACTCGAAGGGACTAGAAGGACCATGAACGCAGCACGAGCTCTTCTGGAAGCTCTCAAACGGGAGGGGGTCGACACCGTCTTCGGTTTTCCGGGCGGTACGATCATCCCGATCTACGACGCTCTCTACGATTTCGACATCGACAACATCCTCGTGAGGCACGAGCAAGGGGCGGCGCACGCCGCCGACGGTTACGCGCGTGCCTCCGGCAAGGTGGGCGTCTGCATCGCCACCTCCGGGCCCGGAGCCACCAACCTCGTCACGGGCATCGCGAACGCCTATCTCGACAGCGTCCCCATGGTGGCCATCACCGGCCAGGTGCGGTCCGGCCTCATCGGGACAGACGCCTTCCAGGAAGCCGACATCTCGGGGATAACCCTGCCGATCGTCAAGCACAGCTACCTGGTGCAGCGTGCGGAGGACCTCCCGGCGATCATCCACGAGGCCTTCTACATCGCGAGCACGGGACGACCGGGACCGGTCCTCGTGGACATCCCGTCCGACCTTCAGCTCGCCGAGATAGACTACGACGCCGACCGGGCGCAGAAGCTGGACCTTCCGGGCTACAAGCCCACGGTCAAGGGACATCCCAAGCAGATCCGCACCGCCGCTCTGGCTTTGGCGGAGGCCGAACGCCCGGTCATATTCGCCGGCGGGGGCGTGATCACCGCCAACGCGTCCGAAGAGCTGCGAGAGCTGGCCCTCTACGCGCACATACCCGTCACCACCAGCCTCACAGGCATCGGATCCTTTCCGGAAGATCATGACTTGTCACTGGGCATGCTGGGCATGCACGGCACCCAGTACGCCAACTACGCCATCACGAACTGCGACCTGATCTTTGGGATCGGGGTCCGCTTCGACGATCGCGTGACCGGCAGGCTCGAGACCTTCGCGCCGGGCGCGACGATCGTCCACGTCGACATCGACCCGGCCGAGATATCCAAGAACGTGGCGGTGGACATCCCTATCGTGGGCGACGCCAAGAGGGTGCTGGCGGGTCTCTTGACGGAGATCAAGAAGCACTCCCCCTCCCCCGACCGTCACCTTCCCTGGATGGAACAGGTGGCCGCATGGAAGCGGGCTCACCCGATGACGGTGCGCCAGGACGAGTCGGAAGAGTTGCTGCCCGAGTACGTCGTGCAGAAGATCTGGGAGGTCACCAAGGGCGAGGCGATCATCTGCACCGAGGTGGGTCAGAACCAGATGTGGGCCGCCCAGTATTATCTGGTCAAGCATCCCCGGCGCTTCATCACCTCGGGCGGACTTGGGACCATGGGCTTCGGCTTCCCCGCCGCCATCGGTGCCAAGCTCGCCCGACCGGACCTGACCGTGATCGACATCGCGGGCGACGGCTCGTTCCAAATGACGTTGCAGGAGATGGCCACGGCGGTCAACTACGGGCTGAACGTCAAGGTCTGCATCCTCAACAACCAGTATCTGGGCATGGTCCGCCAGTGGCAGGAGCTGTTCTGGGACAAACGCTACAGCGCCACGTGCATGGTCTGCCAGCCTGACTTCGTCAAGCTGGCCGAGGCGTACGGCGCCGAAGGCTACCGCGCCACGCGCCCGGACGAGGTCGAGGAGGTCCTGCGCGTCGCCCTCAGCAGTGACGCACCGGCGATCATCGACTTCCGTGTGAAACGCGAGGCGAACGTGTACCCGATGGTGCCCGCGGGCGGCTCCATCGACCAGATGCTGGTGGGGGAGGATCTGTGAAACACACCCTGTCTGTCCTGGTCGAGAACAAGCCGGGGGTCCTTACGAGGATAGCCGCATTGTTCGCCCGCCGCGGCTTCAACATCGACAGCCTGGCTGTGGGCGAGACCGAGGATCCGTCGCTGTCGCGGATGACGATAGCCGTGGACGCCCAGGACTCCCCGCTCGAGCAGGTCACGAAGCAGCTGCACAAGTTGATCAACGTCATAAAGATCACCGATCTCGACCCGGCCACCTCGGTCGAGCGGGAGCTGGTGCTCATGAAGGTCAAGGCCGGTTCGGAGACGCGCGCCGAGATCATGCAGATCGTCGAGGTGTTCCGGGGCAAGATCGTGGACGTGTCTCCGGGCGCGTTCGTGGTCGAGGTGACGGGCAATCGGGAGAAGATCGACGCCATGCTCAAGCTTGTCCGGCCCTTCGGTCTGCTCGAGCTTGTTCGTACCGGGCGTATCGCCATGGGGAGGGGGTCCGCCAAGCTTTGATGTGCACCGTTTGCTGCAGAAGTATCTAACTGCAGCATTTCCTGCGTGACCGAGCGCAGCGGGATGTAGTAGCGAAGACGAAACGGAGGAACGCATATGTACTATGACAACGACGCCGACCCGGGATTGCTGCAAGGCAAGACCGTCGCCATCATCGGCTTCGGCAGCCAGGGCCACGCACACGCCCAGAACCTGCGTGACAGCGGGGTGAGCGTGGTCGTCGCCGAGGCACAGGGCTCCCCGGGTTGGGAGCGGGCCATCGCCGCCGGTTTCGAAGCTGTGTCGGCCGCCGAAGCGGCCTCGCGCGGCCAGATCGTCGTCATGCTGGTGCCCGACCAGACGCAGAAGGTGGTCTACGAGGCGGCCGTGCGCGACAATCTCAGCGACGGCGACCTGCTGATGTTCGCCCACGGCTTCAACATCCACTACGGCCAGATCGTGCCGCCCAAGGGCGTCGACGTGGCCATGGTGGCGCCCAAGGGCCCCGGTCACCTGGTGCGTAGGGTGTACACCGAGGGCGGCGGAGTCCCCGGTCTGATCGCAGTGCATCAGGACGCGACCGGCAACACCAAGGCTATCGCCCTAGCCTACGCCCGAGGCATCGGCTGCACGCGCGCGGGGGTCATCGAGACCACCTTCCCCGAAGAGACCGAGACCGACCTGTTCGGCGAGCAGGCCGTCTTGTGCGGCGGTTGCTCCGAGTTGGTGCGGGCGGGCTTCGAGACTCTCGTCGAGGCCGGCTACCAGCCCGAGATCGCGTACTTCGAGTGTCTGCACGAGTTGAAGCTGATCGTCGATCTCATGTACGAGCACGGCATCAGCGGCATGCGCTACTCGATCTCCGACACGGCCGAGTACGGCGACGTGACCCGCGGCCGGCGCGTGATCAGCGAAGAGACGCGGGCGGAGATGCGGCGCATCCTCAAGGAGGTGCAGACCGGCGAGTTCGCCCGGGAGTGGATCCTCGAGAACCAGGCCGGGCGCCCCGTGTACAACGCGCTCGTGCGCAAGGACGCCGAGAGCCAGATCGAGCAGGTCGGCAAGAAGCTCCGGGGCATGATGAGCTGGATCAGCGGCGGCAAGACTCTGGAGTAGTCTGCCGCAGGCCAGACCGACCGGCTCCGTTCGAGGGGCCGCCGTGCGGAAGCGCGGCGGCCCCTCGCATGTTCGGGCCCGCCGCGCGCGTGGCGCGCGCCGGCGGGCGATCGTCGGTCCACCCGGGCGTGCTCTGCGACGGGCAGGTGGTGGACTGTGACTGGCCCTCGTCGAAGCCGGCTTCTTCCCGGAAGAGTGGCCTGCCGGACCAGGTTTGTCCGCGCTCTGCCGGGGGGTAGATGCCGGCCGCAGGCACGTGTCAGACAGGAGGGACCACATGGCCGACAACAAGAGCGTCATCGATATCTTGAACGACCTCCGGGCCAGGGAGCTCGCGGTCATCGTCCAGTATATGAATCATCACTACGTGATCACGGGCGCGGATGCCGCCGCTCTCGCCGGGGAGTTCAAGGAAGTCGCGATCACCGAGATGAAGCACGCCGAATCCTTGGCCGAGCGCATCGACTTCTTGGGCGGCGAACCGACCACGAAGCCAGCGGACATCAAGATCGGTGCGAAGACCCTGTCGGGCGCCGCAGCGGACGACTTGGCCAGCGAGGACGAAGCGGTCCGTCTTTACACGTCGGCGGTCGAGCAGGCCCGTGTGGCGGGGGACATCACCACGCGCAAACTGCTGGAGGACATACTGGCCGATGAGGAAGATCACGTGAACACGTTCCGGACGATGCTGGGCAAATAGCACCCGACGGGACGGCGGCTTCGCCAGACCGAAGCCTTGGCTCACGAATAGAACCACGGCCGCCCGGACGCACTCCGACGGCGAGAGTGCTTCGTGCTCCGTCGCGCCCATGGCCCCCGGCTGCGGGCGTTCCCCGCGTTCCTGCGTCGCCCGCAGGCATCGCGCGCTGGTGACAAAGCGTCACTCTCTCTAGCGGCCTGCTGGGTGATAAACTCGGAGCGATGCGGCCCCTTTGTGGTCGCTTTGTCTGTCTGACGGCTGGTTCGGGTGATCCGTGAAGGGGAGGGACCATGGCTGAAACACCGGCGGGCACGATGCGGGTGCTCGTGAAGGAGAAGATCTCGCGGGCGGGCGTCGAGTTGCTGAAAGAGCACTTCGACGTGGATGTCCGCACGGACATGACCGACGCTGAGCTCAAGGAGCGCGTGAACGACTACGACGCCCTGATCGTGCGCTCGGCCACGAAGGTCACAGCGGAGATCCTCGAAGGCTCCCACCGTCTCAAGATCATCGGGCGGGCGGGTTCCGGGGTGGACAACATCGACGTCAAGGTGGCCACCAAGAAGGGCATCGTGGTCGCCAACGCCCCCGAGTCCAACGCCGTCGCGGCCGCTGAGCACGCGATCGCGCTGCTGATGGCCCAATGCCGGCAGATCCCTCAGGCTTACTGCTCGCTGAAAGCCGGGAAGTGGGAACGCTCCAAGTACGGCGGGGTGGAGCTGACGGGCAAGACCCTGGGGGTCATCGGCCTTGGACGGATCGGCATGATCGTCGCACAGCGCGGCAAGGGCCTGCGTATGGACGTGATCGCCTATGATCCCTACGTCGCCGCGGATCGCTTCCGCGAGAACGGGCTCGAGCAGGCCGAGACCCTGGACGACCTCTACGCCAAAGCCGACTTCATCACCGTCCATATGCCCAAGTCGGCGGACACCATGGGCTTGGTCGGCGATGAGGCTTTCGCGAAGATGAAGGACGGCGTTCGGGTGGTCAACGCGGCCCGGGGCGGGATCATCGACGAAGCCGCGCTCGCCCGGGCGATAGAGTCCGGCAAGGTCGCCTCGGCGGCCCTCGACGTCTTCACCCAGGAGCCGGTACCGCCGGACTTTCCGCTCCTCGCCTACGACAACGTGGTCGTGACCCCGCATCTCGGCGCCTCCACCGAGGAGGCCCAGGACAAGGCGGGCACCATCATCGCCGAGCAGGTGACCGCCGGTCTTCTTGGTCGGTTCGTCTCGAACGCGGTGAACATCCCCTCGGTCAGCCCTGAGGCGATGGAGGCGGTCGGTCCGTTCCTGCCTCTGGCCGAGACTCTGGGTCGCTTGATAGTGGCCATCTCCGACGGCGCTCTTGAAGACATCAGCGTGCAGTACGAGGGCCAGGTGGCCGAGCAGGACACGCGTTTGCTGACCGTGGCCGTGATCAAGGCCATGCTGGAGTGCCGGGTGGAGGAGACGGTCAACTACGTCAACGCTCCCACCATCGCCGAAGAGCGAGGGCTCAAGGTCTCAGAGCTGCGCGACCGGCAGATGCGCGACTTCACGAACCTCATCACGGTCTCCTGCAAGGACCGCCGGGGTGAGCTCACGGCGGCCGGCACGACCATCGGGCCCAAGCACAAACCCCGGCTGGTCAAGATCTACCGGCACGACATCGACATCGAGCCCGCGGCCCACATGGCCTTCTTCCAGTACGACGATGTGCCCGGCATGATCGGCCGCGTCGGCTCACTCCTGGGCGACCGGGGCATCAACATCGCCTTCATGAACGTCGGCAGGCGCAAGGTCGAGGGGCGGGCTGTCATGGGTGTGGCGCTCGACGACCCCATCCCTCAAGACATGCTGGACGATATCGCGTCCCTTCCCGGCTTCTACGAAGCCCGGGCCGTGGAGCTGTAAGGAGCCACCAGGGAGGACGGGAGATGGACCTGGGCGGCCTGCGTGTGAACGGCGAGCGCCTGCGCGCGAGCCTGGAGACCATGGCCGCCTTCGGGGCGACGCCGGGCGGAGGCGTCCATCGGCTGAGCTTGTCGGACGACGACAAGCGCGCGCGCGACCTGTTCGTGGGCTGGCTGCGTGAGATCGACCTCGAGGTCGTCGTCGACGAGATGGGCAATATCTTCGGTCGGCGCCCCGGTCTTGACGAAAGCCTTCCGCCGGTCCTCACCGGATCGCATATCGACTCGCAGCCCAACGGCGGTCGCTTCGACGGCATCCTGGGCGTCATGGGCGCCCTGGAGGTGCTGCGAACCCTCCATGACGAAGGCGTCCAGACCCTGCGGCCCGTCGTCATCGTCGACTGGACGAACGAGGAGGGCTCTCGTTTTTCGCCGGCCATGGTCTCCTCGGGGGTCTGGGCGGGAAAGCTCGAGCGCGATTGGGCGTACTCCCGCACGGACAAGGACGGCAGGCGGTTCGGCGACGAACTGCAGCGCATCGGGTACAGGGGCGCCGTCCCGGCCAAGAGCCGGCCGTTCCACGCGTACTACGAGTACCACATAGAACAGGGGCCGCAGCTCGAGCGGCTGGGCAAGACCATCGGTGTTCCCAAGGGCATCGTCTGCCTGCATTGGTACGACGTCCATATCGAGGGCAAGGCCAACCAGGTGGGGCCGACACCCATGGAGGGCCGCAACGACGCTCTCGTCGCGGCCGCGCGGATGATACTGGCGGTCCGTGAGCAGCCGGGCGAACTCGGCGGCAACATGGTCGCGACGGTGGGCGAGATCCACAACCATCCGAACTCCCGCAACATCATTCCCGGCCGCGTGGATTTCACCATCGACATCCGATCCTGGGACGACGACCTGGCTCTCGAAGCGTGGGCCCAGCTGTCACGCTCCTTTGCCGAGATCTCCGAGGAACACGGCTGCTCGCTTCAGCTCGAGGAGATCTGGCGGGTCCAGCACACGCCTTTCGACGAGCGGCTGGTGGCCCGCGTCGAAGAGGTGGCCAGCCGTCTCGGCTACGGGACGCATCCCATGGTCAGTGGAGCCGGCCACGACGCCTCCTACATGACTATGCTCGGCTCCACCGCGATGATCTTCGTGCCCTCGAAGGGTGGTCGCAGCCACGTCGAGGTCGAAGAGACGAGCTGGGACGACTGCGCGGCGGGCGCCGACGTCCTCCTGCAGTGCGTGATCGAATCGGCCATGGAGGCGTAGATCTCCTCAAAGTTTTACCCGGGTACTATTGTCACGACCGATTTACCCGGGTAGAATATCCCCGACCACAACAGGGAAGGGGATCTACCCGTGAATGCTTCGCAGCCCAACTCGCATACCGCCTTTGCCGGGTCGACCCTGGTCGCCCGCGGCACCCTGCCGGAGGTCGCCCGGGAGGTCAAGTCGCTTCTGGACGGCGGCGACCAGCGGGCCGTTCTCATCTTCGACGATCAGACCGGCCGAGTGGTCGAGGTCGACTTCCGGGGCCGCCCAGACGATGTGCTGCGGCGTTTGGCCGACCGCGAGGAGGCCGCCGTCGTGCCCCCCGCTGTGGGAGTGGCGCAAGCGGGTGACACGCAAGTGGGTGACACGCAAGTGGGCGACGTGGTGGAGACCCGCTCGGCGGGGAGGCCCAAACTCGGGGTCGTGAGTCGCGAGGTCACGCTCCTGCCGCGCCACTGGGAGTGGCTGGGGACGCAGTCGGGTGGCGCCTCGGCGACCATCCGACGCCTGGTCGAGCAGGCTCGCCGCGCGAACGAAGGGGCGGATCGGGTGCGCAGCGCTCGTGAGGTGACCTACCGTTTCGTGCATGCGCTCGCCGGCGACGAAGCCGGGTACGAAGAAGCCTTGAGGGCGCTGTTCGCCGGCCAGGAAGATCGCTTTCGCGAGCAGATGGCTTCGTGGCCCGCCGACGTGCGGGAGTACGCGATCAGGTTGGCGGCGGAGGCGTTCGTGTCCGGAGTCGACGGGTAGCGCGAACCTAGCGTCGGTCGCCGTCTGGCTGCACGGAGCCGGGCGCGGTCAGCAGCAGCTCTTCCCGCTGCCGCCCGCGTCTTTGGGAGAGGGCACCTTCGAGGCCGGCTCCTCGCCTCCGGTCGGCTCGGCCGCCGCCTCGTCCTCATCGCGATAGACCTCCCAGATGCCGCGGAAGGTCCCGTCCTCCTGGAAGTAGTCCACCCGCCGATAGCGGTTGCGCCCGGCGCCGGGCCCTCCCTGGCCCGCCGCCACCTCCATCGCGGCCTCCATCAACGCGGCCTGGGCGGGCGACCCCGCCAGGCCCCGGACGGCGGTTTCGGAACGTGCGCCTGCAGCCGCCGGAGCCATGGCGGGCTGGTCGGGATGGCGGCGCAGGTGCGGAGCGGTGCGTGTCCGCCTGAAGACGTCGAGTCGGCGCGACTTTGGTTCGTACCTGAATTTGACCTGGCTTGCGCCGTCGAGGTTGCGCTCGATGCCGAACACCGCGTCGCCGGCCTCCTTGGCCCGCTGCTGGTGCGAGATCATGAGTATCTGATGGCTGTCGGCCACCCGGTCGAGAACGGCCTGCAGCCGGCGGATGTTGGTGTCGTCGAGGGCGGGCTCGACCTCGTCGAGCACGAACAGCGGCGAGGCGTATTCCTGGAAGAGGGCCAACGCTAGGGACAGCGCGGCCAGGGATCGCTCGCCACCGGACAGAGCGCTCACCCGACAGATGACCTTACCCGCGGGCCGCACCACCAGGTCCACTCCCGTTTCAGTCAGAGTGAGGGTGGCTTCGCCTTCCGGGGCAAGCAGCCCGTAGTAGGAAGCGAACCGGGCCTCGATCCGCTCGAGGGCCGCGGCGAAGGCGGCCGACGCCTCTTCTTCGACCTCGATGATGGCGCGATCGAGATGGAGAAGATCCTCGTCGAGTCCGCTCAACTCGCCGTCGAGGGCGGCCTGTTGGGCACGCGTCGCCTCCAGGTGCTCCGGGGCGCGGGTGTTCAGGGGCCCCAGGTCGCTCAGACGCCGCCGATGGGCCTCGATTCGGTGACCTATCTCGGCCCAGGTGAGCTCGGTCTGGGCCGCCTCGGGGAGGCCCAGGATATCGAGGAGCGACGCGAGATCGGCGTCGCCTCCCTTCGCTTTGAAAGCGGCGGCCACGGCTGCCGAGCGGAGCGCGGCGATGGACCGCTCCTCCTCTTCCGCGGCGAGCAGTCCGGCCGATTCGTGCCGCAGAAGCTCCGCTTGGCGCTGGTTCTGCGCGGACTCCCCCGACACGTGCTCCCGGCGCAGGAGCAGCAGTTCCCGCTCGGCCGCGAGTCCATCGCGGCGCTCGGTCAGATGTGGGATGCCGGCGGCTTCCTCGATCGCCCGCCGTCGTTCGCTGGGATCCAGGAGTAGCAGACGCTCGAGCTCCCCCTGGCGGATCACCGTGACGGGGGGAAAGCCGAACCCGCAGTCACGCAGGGCTTCACGCACGCTGTCCTCGTCGGCGGGGCGGCCGTCCAGAAAGTAGGAATCATCTCCCGACGCGGAGACCCTGCGGGTCACCACGAGCAGCCCATCCGGGATCTCCCGTTCGTGCGTGGCTGCGTGCGCGTGCTTGCCCATGGAACCGGGCAGGGCAGGGCCGCCTTCGCGCTGGGGTCGCCGGTCGAGCACCGCCGTGACCTCGCCTTCCGCCATCGGCAGGAGGTCCTCACTGCCGGCGAAGACCAGCTCGGCGGGGCCGGTGACGCGCAGTGAGGATGTGTCGGTCTGCCCCAGCACCCAGCAGACGGCATCGGCCAGGTTGCTCTTGCCGGTCCCGTTCCCCCCGACGAGCACACAGGTGCCCGGAACCAGCTCCAAGCCGTTCCATTCGGGAAAGCTCTTGAACCCTTCGAGGGCGAGGTGCTTCAGATACATCCGTGGCTCCCGATGCTCACCTATGCACTGGTCCGGTGGTATGACCGCGAGGCTGTGGCAATTGTACTCCAGGCGGGCCCGCGCCGCCGACATCGCCGGTCTGGCGCACGGCCGCCTCAGGTCGAGTCCCGCGTGCCCATGGCGCCCTGCGGCGAAGCGTCACTCCAGTTAGCCGCGGCGCGGGCTCCTCTCGATGTCGGCGAACATGGAGAGCATGGCGGTGCGGGAGTGGACCATGAGGGCCCGGGACGCGACGGTCGCGTACCGGCCCTTGGCCCGGATCATGTTGATCTCGCGGAAGAGGGGCTCGGCGAAGGGGATGGCGGACACCTCGTCCTCCGGCGGCCACAACATAGCGAGACGGGGCATGACGGCGATCCCGAGATCGTGCCGGACAAAGCTGCGGATGGTCTCGAGGTTGCCCGCTTGATAGGCCACTTTGGGCTCGAAGCCCGCCCGCCGGCACAGGTCGATCACCAACGAGCCCAGCGTCGCCGACCCGCCCAGCAGGATGAACGATTCGTGCGAGAGCTCCGCGAGCGAAACCATCTCGCGGTCCGCCAGCGGGTGGTGGGGCGGTACCGCCAGGAGCAGCTCCTCGGAGGTGAGGGGGGTCACTTCGAGGACGTCGGTGGAGCCCGCGATGGTCACGATCGCGAAGTCCACGTCGCCGTCGAGGACGCGTTTCTCGAGGGCGTGAGCCCCCTCTTCCACCAGACGCACCTCGATCCCAGGAAAGGTGCGGCGGAACGAGGACAAGATGTGGGGTACGACGTAGGCGCCGGCGCTGGGGATCACGCCGAAGGTCACCTGGCCCGTCTCCACGCCCAGGCGCTCGTCCATCACGCGCAGGGCTTCGTCCGCTTTGAGCAGGACGCCTTGGGCGAGAGGAAGAAAGGTGCGTCCGTCGATCGTAAGATCGACCTTTCGGCTGGTCCTGTCGAAGAGGCGGGCGCCCAACTCGTTCTCGAGTCTCTTGATCTGGTAGCTTAGCCCGGGTTGGGAGATGTGCAGGCGTTCTGCCGCCTCGGTGAAGTTCCGCGTGTCGGCGACGGCGACGAAGTATCTGAGCTGCAAGATCTCCATGATCAATCGAATTGAATTATAGCAAGTATAGAAACAATATATTGGATTTATGGTCGGGCCTCGGGTACATTACCTCCAGCTGAGCCTGACATATCGCGGACCACGGGATCCCCCCCATCCCCCCGCGACAGAGCTACAGCAGTTTCCCCGCTATAGCCGGCCTACCCCCTGGGCCGGCTATATCATTTAAGGACGGACCGTGCGTCGTCCTCAGGCACGTCCTCACCTTGCATCCGCACTCAGCGGCGGGATAGCATCGACACCGTCAGCGAACGGCGGGGCGCGCGGCGGCGAGTCGTGTGACCCGGTCAAGGAGGGACGCCCCTATGGCGATGTACGTGGAGCTGTTCGGCAGGGACCGGTACTACGGGGGGATGCTCCGCGAGAGCCGCGAGGACGAGTTCGTCTCGAACGTGTTCGGCCCTCTCCGCAACTTCGAGACCACCACTTGGCTCGTCGAACTCCTCGGCAAGGCGTTCCGCGGCGACGACTTCGAGAAGGCCATCTCCGGTGGCTACACACTCGAGTTCTGGCGCCGTTACCCCGCACCGGCCGGGCGCTCGGACGAGGAGAACGACACCGAGGTCTCCTGCGTGCTCGAGACTGAGCACTACACCTTCCTCGTGATCGCGCGCTACTGGCACGAGCTGAGCCGGCAGACCGCCCGCGACGTGGAGCGCGATCAGATCGCGCGCACGTTCGATGCCGGATACGCGGCCCTTGGAGACCGCGCCCGGCTTCTGGTGATGACCAGCCATGCCGAGGCCCCCGATCTGGTGACTCGATACTGGGAAGATCCCGACCTGCTCAAGGCGCGAATGACGGATCCTCCGGCGGAGGTCCCGGCGGCGGATCTTGCCCGGCGTATCGGGTGGACCGACTGGGCAGCATTGCGTGCGGCGCTCGCCAGCCGTATCGGCGACACGCCCATTAACCGCACCCAGTGGAACTTCGCGAAGGATCTGGTCGGGTACCTCGATCTTATTTCCACCCGGGGCCGCGGACTGAAGGTGCGCGCGGCGCACTCGGGCACCGACGAATGATCCTCCGGCAGCCTTCTTCGGGATGACCCCCGACCGTCCGCAACCAGGTCGTCGCGGTCCCGACGGCGACGGGCAAGGCAGGTTGCGTGCGGTGGGGCCCTCCTACTCGATCTACGAGAGCCGGGGGAGGCGTCGGGAGGTGCGGCGGCGGTGGATGGTCGCGCTCGCTTTGCTGTTGGCGCTGGGGATGGCGGCGGGGGCCGGCATCCTGTCGTCCCGGGGGGGCTTGCCCGAGGCCAGCCATGCTGCTCCGAACGGCGACCAGATGTCGGGAGGCGCGTCGACGACGACTGTTGCAGTCTCGACGGGAAGCGGCCAGCCCGGCAGCTCCGGCGGGTACCCGGCGGCCCCGACCCGGACGAACGCGTCCGCGGCGACGGCCCCCATCAATCAAGGGTACGCCGGCCTCAGCATGTTCCGCGGAAACGCCCGGCGTTCCTACTACGGCGAGGGCCCGGTCCCGAAAGCTCCGCGGCTGCTCTGGCGTTTCCCCAAGGACGGGCCGATGAGCTCACCGTCATCGGAAGGGGGGGAGACGCGGGTCTGGGCGGGCACGGGCTGGACCGGTCAGCCGGTTGTGCTTCAGGCTGCGGAGGGCCCCCGAGTGATGTTCGGCGCCTACGACCGCGCGGTTCATTTCCTAAAGGGGGAGACGGGGGAGCGCTTTCTCCCCGACCTGCCGACCGGAGACCTCATCAAGGGCTCGGTCATGGTCGACCCCGATGGCTACCCTCTGCTCTACACGGGCTCCCGGGACGACTATTTCCGGGTCGTCGCCCTCGACCGATCCAAGCCCACCGTCCTGTGGAAGATGAACGCGGACGAAGTGCCGCACCCGGTCTGGAACAACGACTGGGACTCGAGCGCGGTGGTGGTCGGTGATTACCTGTTCGAGGGTGGGGAGAACAGCTACTTCTTCATCATCAAGCTGAATCGTGCCTTTGACGCCGCGGGGAGGGTGAAGGTCTCACCCAAGGTGCTGCTGGCGTACCCCGCGTACGACGCCGCGCTCTTCAAAGCGATCGGGGACCGCACAGTGAGCATCGAGAACTCCCCGGCTCTGGACCTGGATCCCGCCCGCGGGGACCGAGTGTACTTCGCCAACAGCGGCGGACGCGTCCTTGGCTTGGACATCAGCGCCCTCGGCTTGTCGAGGGCGGGATACGGAGCGGGAGGGCAGGCGCCCGAGCCTGAAGACGTTGGGTCGGATGGGGGCGCCTCCTCCCAAGAGCGCTCTTGGCAGCCTGGCCCGGACGCCGTTGCCGCCCGACCCGCTCTGCCGACGGTCGCCGACCCGAGCTTCCCTGTGGTCTTCAAGTTCTGGACGGGCGACGACGTGGACGCTTCGGTGGTGGTCGACGACGAAGGCCACCTGTACGTTGCCGCCGAGCTCGAGCGCATGCTGCCGCGGGCGAAGCAACTCGGCCAGCTGATGAAGCTCGACCCACATCGCTCCGACAACCCGGTGATCTGGTCGGTGAAGGACGCGGCGAAAGGTGACAAGGGCGGCATCTGGGCGACCCCCGCCATCCACGGCCAGATGCTCTACGTCCCGACCCACACCGGCCGGCTCCTGGGAGTCGACCGTGCCAGCGGACGGATCGTGTGGGAGAAGCCTTTCACCTACCATGCTTGGGGATCGCCTGTGGTGGTGGATGACACGCTCATCGTAGGCGACACGGAGGGTTGGATCCACTCGTACGATATCCGGGACCCCGGGGCGGACCCGCCCGAGCTGTGGAAAGTACGGACGCCGAGCGGGGGAGCGGTGGAATCCACTCCGGCGGTGTGGCGGGGTCGCATCTATGTGGGCTCGCGCGACGGCTACTTCTACTGCTTCGGTGACGAGTAGCGCCAGACCGATACGCCGATAGCCCCACGGGCTGGAGCAGTGGCGGGCTGCTGAGAAGTGACGCCTCGCCGCCAGGCTCAGCAGCCTCTTACCGGCGGATGACGAGCGCCCCGCCGGCCACGAGCAGTACGATGCCGGCCATCCGGGCGAACGTGGGGGCGACGACCGGCAGGCCCGCCACCCCGAAGCGGTCGATCAGCACCGCGCCGGTGAGCTGGCCGCCCATGAGCGCGGCGATGAGGGCGGTGGCCCCGAGACGGGGCAGGAACAACACGGTGCTCAGCACGAACACCGCTCCCAGCAGTCCGCCTGTGAGCTGCCACCAGGGCGCCCCCCTGACGCCCCCGAGCTTCAGCTGTCCGGACGCGGCGCCAACCAGCGCTAGGACCATGAGGCCCACGCCGAAGTTGATGGCTGTTGCTGTGATGGAGTTCGCCCGCCGTGCCAGGGCCGCATTGACAGGCGGCTGCAGGGCCGACAGCATGCCGGCCAGGAACATCACGAGTCCGAAGAAGTAGCGTCCCATCGATCCCCCTACCGTTTCCCAGCGAGCGAGCCGTCACATCGTCCCGGATTCGCACCCGTTCGGTCAAGTCCGTTTGGTATCATCCCCACCTCTCGGGCGGGACCCGGGGAGCACCTGCATGAAGGGAGCTTGTAGATGAGACCAGAGACGGCGGCGGTCCACGTGGGGGTGGCCAAGGATGACACGTTCAACTCGGTCATCACTCCCATCTATCCCACCACCACGTTCACGTTCGACAGCGCGGGTGTCACCCGGGGCTATGATTACACCCGCAGCGGCAACCCCACCCGCACCGCGCTCGAAGAGAACCTGGCGGGGCTCGAGGGCGGCACCTCGGCCCGTTGCACGTGCAGCGGCATGGCGGCGATCACCGCCGTGCTCTTTCTCCTCTCGGCGGGCGACCACGTGGTCTGCGGCCACGATATCTACGGCGGCACGTACCGCCTGTTCGAGACGGTGTTCCCTCGCTACGGCGTCACGTTCTCCTTCGTCGACATGCGTGACCCGGACGCGGTGCGGCGCGCGGTGCGCCCGGAGACCAAGATGCTGTGGATCGAAACGCCCTCCAATCCTCTGTTGAACGTCGTGGACATCACGGCCATGGTCGCCATCGCGCGCGAGAAAGGATTGCTGACGGTCGCGGACAACACGTTCCTGAGCCCCTACTTCCAGCGTCCCCTCGAGCTGGGAGTGGATATCGTGGTCCACTCGACCACCAAGTACCTGAACGGCCACAGCGACGTCATCGGGGGAGTGGTGATCACCGGCCGAGACGACCTGGGAGAGCAGATCGCCACCTTGGTGAACGCTCTCGGGCTGGGGAACTCGCCCTTCGATGCGTGGCTCGTGCTGCGCGGCGTGAAGACCCTGGGCCCGCGCATGGAGGCGCACCAGCGCAACGCGTTCGCGGTCGCGCGTCTTCTTGCTACGCACCCCAAGTCTCTCCGCGTCTACTACCCCGGCCTGGAGGATCACTCCGACCATGCCCTGGCGTCGCGTCAGCAGACGGGGTTCGGGGGCATGGTGAGCTTCGACCTCGACCTGGCGGCGCTCGACGTGGAGACGTTCTTCTCACGCCTGCGCCTGTTCAGCCTGGCCGAATCGTTGGGTGGAGTGGAGTCCCTGATCGAGCAGCCGTGGACCATGAGCCATGCGGGCATCTCCGAGGAGGTACGCCGGGCGGCCGGCATCACTCCCGGCACGATGCGCCTTTCGCTGGGCATCGAGCACCCCGACGATCTTCTAGAGGACCTGCGGACCGCGCTCGGATAGGCGGTCCGCCTCTTTACCATAGCTTGACTCCCGAAGCGGATACTGTTCCTGGCGGGGGCCGCTCCGGCCACCGCTCGGCGCGCACATGGGCGTCGGTGAGCCGGTATGGAAGGAGCTCTGGTAGCGATGATGGGTTGGGGTTCTGGATGGGGGCACATGGGTGGATTCGGTGGGGGATTCTGGCCGGCCGGTCTGTTCTCGCTGATCTTCATGTTGGTGTTCTGGGGCTTGGTGGTCTTCGGGATAGTGCTGTTGGTGCGTGCGTTGACCCATAGCCACGAGCATCCCGCCGGCACGGGCCATTCGGCGCCGTCTGCGCCCTATCCTGGGCCGACCGGCCCGGCGGACGGGTCGGGTCCGCGCGTCGAAGCCCTGCGCATCCTTGAAGATCGCTATGCCCGCGGTGAGATCGACCGAGAGGAGTTCCTGCGGCGACGGTCGGACCTGCTGTCTTAGGAGCGCCGCCTTCGGGTCGGCCCCTTTCGAAGCTCCGGGGCCGGCGGGGTCAGCTCTCGGCAGCGAGGTCCATGAGCAAAGCACCCACTCTTGCCAGGACGTCTCGCCGGAGCGAGTAGTAGACCCATGTAGAT
>JAJZQZ010000213.1 GCA_021802965.1 Actinomycetes bacterium | reverse complement strand
ACGCCCGGGCGATCGACGACACCGACATCAGCATCATTGTACCGCTCGGGAGGCCCGTCAACGGTCCGTTTTTTTTCTTCCGGCCTACGTGTTTTCCGGCTCGGAAGGCACGGTCGCGGAGTCGCCTAACTCGGAGGCGCCGGATCCGGGGCGGCGCACTCGTACGCGCCGCCGCATACTGTCTCCACGGCGTGCTCGAGTGCGGGCGCGATCACCGCGAAGTTCTCCCGGCACGCTTTCGGACTGCCGGGCATGTTGATGATCAGGGTGCGGCCCCTCACACCCGACACGGCCCGGCTCAACATGGCCCTCGGAGTGATGGTCAGAGAGGCAGCACGCATAGCCTCGGCGAAGCCAGGCGCCCATCGGTCGACCACCGCGGCGGTGGCTTCGGGGGTCCTGTCCCGAGGAGCGAGACCGGTGCCTCCGGTCGTCAAGATGAGGTCTAGGTCGCCCCCGTCCGCCAGGAGGCGCAGCAGAGTCGCGATCTGATCCTGTTCGTCGGGGACCATGTGGATGGGCCCGACCTCGGCTCCCAAGTCGAGGAGCAGGTCGCGCAGCACGGGCCCTGAGGCGTCTTCCCGCAGGCCGGCGTGACCTTTGTCGCTCACGGTGACGACCGCGGCACGCACACGTACCGCTCCTCCGGCGGCAGCCATGGCTGGCGAGGCCGGGTCCTTGGTCGCGCTCACGACCCGGCCTCGCTCGAGCCTTTCTCTTCGGCGGAGGTCCGTCCGGGCTCGGCGGTCTCCTCCGTGCCGCCATCCCCGCCTCCCAGGACCGCGAGCTCATCGCCCGCGGCGACACGACCGCCCTTGAGCACTCGCACGAAGATGCCCTCCCGGGGCATGACGCAATCGCCCGCTTGATAGTAGATGGCGCAGCGGTCGTGGCAGACCTTACCGATCTGGGTGAGCTCCACGAGGGCCTCGCCGAGCCGGATACGCGTGCCGAGGGGGAGGGAGTACAGATTGAGCCCCTCGGTGGTGATGTTCTCGGCGAAATCGCCGGGCCCCACGTCCAAGCCCTTCTCGACCATCGTGTCGATGGATTCCTGGGCCAGCAGGCTGACCTGGCGGTGCCACGGGCCGGCGTGCCCGTCGTCGACGATGCCGTGCTCCTCCCGCAGCACGACGTGGTCCTGGGGCTTCTTCCGTTCGCCTTTGCCGGGGCTGGTGTTCACCGACACGACCACGCCGCGCCGGCCCTCCCCGCCTCCGCTCTGTCCGCTCTGCGCCGAGCTCATGACTCTGTCCTCACGTAGTCCTCCTTGCCGCCGGTCTTCTCGAGGAGACGCACGTCGCCGATCACCATCTCTCGGTCGACCGCTTTGCACATGTCATAGATGGTCAGCGCGGCGACCGACGCCCCGGTCAGGGCCTCCATCTCCACGCCCGTCTTTCCGTCCGTCCGAGCCACGCATTCGATCTCGACGCCGGCCGGATCCCGGTGGACGGCGAAGCGAACCTCCAGATGCGTCAGCGCCAGCGGATGGCACATGGGGATGAGCTCCGCCGCACGTTTGGCCGCCTGTATCCCCGCCACTCGGGCCACCGCCAGAACGTCGCCCTTGGGCAACGCCACCTGCTCGAGCAGCGCGAGCGTCTCGGCAGCCATCCACACGCGTCCTCCGGCGCGGGCCACTCGGCGGGTCACCGCCTTGTCCCCGACGTCGACCATGCGAGCCTCTCCGCGCGCGTCCACGTGGCTCAGCTCCAGCGGATGATCGTCCCTGATACGCGCTTCGTCTTCCATGCCTACCCGCCGATCTGGGACATGCCCCGCCCGCTCCGCCCTGGGAGCCTCAGCTTGTCGAACGTCTTGCGCTCCAGCGACTCCCGGATCGCGGCGATGGTCGCGACCCGGTCTCGAGCCCGCACCGCCCGGCGCACGTCGACCTCATCGTCCGAGAACAGACAGTTCTTCAGGCGGCCGTCGGCGGTCAGGCGCAGGCGGTTGCAGTCCCCGCAGAAGTGATCGGACACCGAGCTGATGAAGCCCACGGTGCCCTGGTGGCCGGGGAAGCGGAAGTAGCGGGCCGGTCCCCACCCTCCCGGAGAGGCCACGGGCACGAGCTCGCCGAGGGCCTCCAGAGCCGCCACCGCCTCGTCTTTCGAGACCGGCCGATCGGCCGACTGGGGCCCGCACCCGCCCACCGGCATCCACTCGATGAAGCGCACGTGTATGGGCCGCTCTCTCACCAGCTCCACGAAACGCGGCAGCTCGTCAAGGGTCTCGCGCATCAGCACGGCGTTCACCTTGACCGGCTCGAGGCCCTCACGCAGCGCCGCCTCGATGCCCCGGAGCACCCGATCCAACGACCCGCCTCGGGTCAGAACGCGGAAGCGTTCCAGGTCGAGAGAGTCGAGACTGACGTTCACCCTCGAAAGCCCGGCCTGCTTGAGTTCGCCCGCGAAGTCGGGAAGAAGGACACCGTTGGTGGTCAAGGATATGTCGTGCACCCCCCGGACGGCCGCGATCAGACGGACCAGATCGGGCAGGCGTTTGCGCACCAGGGGCTCGCCTCCGGTGAGACGCACCTTCGAGATGCCCACGTCGACAGCCGCCTCGACGAAGAAGGCCATCTCCTCGTAGGAAAGGATCTCCTCGTGAGGCTTGAACGCGACGCCTTCGGGGGGCATGCAGTAGACGCAGCGGAAATTGCAGCGGTCCGTCACTGCCATCCGCAGATAATCGACCACGCGGTGGCCGCAGCCCGGGTTCTGGGGACGGTCGGGACTCATACCACCGCCTCCTCAGGCACGTCCCGACGGGCTTGCCCCGCTTTCTGCTCGCCCTGTCGCGAGCTGCCGTCTCCACTCCCGTCCCCGCTCCCGTCTCCACGGCCGGCGGGCGTCAGCGAGGCATACAGCGGGAAGACTTCGCGCTCCACCAGGTCGGCGATACCCCTGAAGTCCCCGAGGTCCAGTTGCGGGACTCGGCGCTCCGGGAAGCGCTGGTCGCTGACGATACCAAGAAGCTCGTCGTCCTCGGCTATCAGGGTGGTGCTGCGCTCGCGGCGCGACACCTCGATCTTGGGCGCGTCCTGCCGCTTGAAACCCTCGGTTATGAGAAGGTCGACCGGTTCCGTGATCTGGGCCACGAGCTGGTCGAGAGACGGCTCTTCGCTGGTGGAATGCACCCAGACGTACTTGTCCGGGGAGGAGATGCCGGTCACCACCGCCCCCGCTTCGCGGAGCACGTAGGAGTCGGTACCTGGGATGTCGATGTCGAAACCGTGCGTGTCGTGCTTCAGCACGGCGATGCGCCGTCCGCGGCGACAGAGCTCCTGGATCACGCCCATGAGCACCGTGGTCTTGCCCGACTTCTTCTTGCCCACGAACGACACCACCGGGATGGGGCTGCGGGCCACGAAGTCCTGGATGCGAGGGGAAAGGGTCCCCACGTCCCGGGGGACCTCGGCTCCACCTTGTGCGCCCGACGCGTGCGAGAGCGGTACCACGTCATCGGAAAGGATCAACCCGTCGGCTTGGACCCGCCTCCGGGCGTTCTCCAGATCTGCAGGCGTGTTGACGTTCATGAACAGGGAGTCGGGATCACCGAAACGTCCGTCGCCCACGTCGAGGTACTCGGTGTCCACTCGGGCGTAGAGGGAGTCGATGCGCAGGTGCCCTTCGTCCAGGAAGAGTTCGAACCCCCCTAGCACCGACTTCGAATACACGGCGCACATCGGCTGGAAATACGAGCCGTGGCGCGGGACGTACACCCCGTGCCCCTCGGAGCCCGTCACCAGGTGGCGCACCAGGTCGGGCGTGACGAACGGCATGTCGCAGGCCAGGCAGAGGACCCGGTCCGTGGGCGACGCCAGGATAGCCGTGTAAACACCGACGGCCGATCCGCGGATGGACAGGGCGTCGGTCACAACCGGTACACCGAGGTGTCGGAAGCGCCCGGGGTTGTTCGCCACGATGAAGACATGGCTGAAAGCCGGGGCATGACGCTTCAACACCCATTCGATGAGATCGACGCCTCCGACCAGGTCGAGGAAAGCCTTGTCGTGCCCCATGCGCTGCGAAGCTCCACCCGCCTGGACGGCGAGCGAGACTCCGGAGCGGAATGCGGATCCTTGATTCGAAGAGGTCGTGGGACGCTCCTGGTACCGAGTGCCGCTGGTGCACTGCTCTACGAGGCTATGGTACCCCTCCGCCTCCCTCCCGTGCAGGGGTGGCATGGCGGTCCGAGGCCGCGCAGGAGGCCGCTGAAAGTCAAAGCCTTGGCCTCCAGAACGCACTGGACGGCGCGATACGGCGTTCCCGGCCGCGCGAGTTTCGCTGCTATTCGCGCTTCCTGCGCCCTTGTCTCGCACTCGTCTATCGCGCCCTGGCGGCGAAGCATCAACTTTCAGCAGCCCATCTGCTAGCCGCGCATCATGTGCAGCGCCGTCGCTTTGACGGTTGCGACCACGGCACGCCCAGGCGCGATGGCCAACTCCTCCGCCGAGGCCCGCGTTATGAGCGCGACCAGACGACCTTCCCGGCGATCTCCTCGAGACCCATCGCCCGCCGCGGCCGGGCTGGCATCGGAGTCCAGTCCAACGTCGGTCGAAAGCACGACATGCACCCGTACCAGGGGGGTCGCGAACACGACGTCTTCCACGACCCCCGGCCAGCGGTTGCGAGCGCTGCTGACCGCGGCTGATGCGTGACCGTCCGCAGACGTGAGCACGACGTCCTCGGGCCGCAGCGCCAGCAGAACCTGATCGCCCTCACCCGCCTCGTATGAGGCTGGGACCTCGACGCGGATACCGCCATTGGTCCTGACCGTGCACATCCTGCTGCGGCAACTTGAGACACGTCCATGCCAGATGGTCTCGACTCCCATGAAATCGGCGACGAATGCGTCTCCCGGGTGAGCGAACACGTCTTCCGTCGAACCCTGCTGGACCACGCGCCCGTCCCGCATGACCGCCACCCTGTGAGCCAGGCTGAGGGCCTCGTTCTGATCGTGGGTGATCAGCACGACCGTGACCCCCATTCGAGCCACGACGTCTCTGAGATCTTCCCTGAAGCTCCGACGGACACCGCCATCCAGATTGCTCGTGGGCTCGTCGAGGAAGAGGATCTCCGGCTCCAGGACAAGAGCCCGTGCGATGGCGACCCGCTGCAGCTCACCGCCGGACAGGTTCTTCACGTCCGCACTCGCGAATGCCTCGATCCCCATGAGCTCGAGGGCAGCCTCGACCCGCTCCCTTCTCTGCCGGCGCGGCGCCCTGCGCAGCTTGAGACCGAAAGCGACATTCTGCCGGACCGTCCCCTGAATCAGTAACGGGCGCTGGAAAACGGCCGCCGTGCGCCGTCGCGAGGTCAAGTCCCCGGCCTTGACCTCGCGCCCGAAGTGCAGCACTGTGCCTTCGTCGGCCGCCTCCAGCAGCGCAAGAAGACGAAAGAGGGTGCTCTTGCCGGCGCCGTTCGGCCCAAGCACGGCGAGGACCTCTCCCTCGTCGACGCTCAGGTGTTCCACGTCCACGACGCGCCGGCGGTCGTACGTGCGCACGAGACCGCGCGCCTCGAGGGCGTGAGTCATGACTTCATCCATCTCCCCGCCCGTCCCTGCTGGGCGCGCGTGAGGATGAGATTGATGACGAATACGATCGCCATCAGGATGATGCTGAAGGCCAGCGCGGTCGCGTATTCGCCCATACGCGTCTCCTGCACGATGGCCGTCGTCAGAGTCCTGGTCTCGTTGCCCGCCGTCGTCGCGATGTTGCCTCCGACCATCATGACAGCTCCGACCTCGCTCATGATCGAGCCCAACCCGGCCAGCACGGCCGCCATGAGAGCCAAGCGGGCGTCGCGCACGACCTGCCAGAACGCCTGCGGACGCGAGGCCCCCATCCCCAGGGCCTGGAGGCGCAGGTCACGCGGTACCGAGCCGATGGCGACCATGGATATTGCCGCCACGTACGGGGTGGCAAGGAGTACCTCGGCCACTATCA
>JAJZQZ010000212.1 GCA_021802965.1 Actinomycetes bacterium | reverse complement strand
GCCCTGCAGCCGTTCGACCCCAGCGGCTTCGCGTCGCTGCTCTTCGACGACGACCTGCTGAAAGGGTAGGCCGTCCGCCTGCTTCGCAGCCGGACCCCCTGCGTCCGGCTACTCGGCCATCGCGTTTGCGTACTTCTTGAGGAAGCGCGCCACCATCAGGCGATGCACGACCGACTCGGTGGCGCCGTAGAGTAGACCGCCCAAGGGGGAGACGCGCCCGGTGACCAGCCGCGCATGGAATCCGTCCACCCTGACCGCCAGGGTGGCTCTGCGCCCGGCGACCATCACATCGAAAGCGAAGGTCCCGAGATCTTCTCGCCCATCCCCGACCTCAAGATCGACGCTCGGCTTCGCGCCGCGAACCAGGACGCCTCCCGAGATGGGGTACTTCAAGCGTGCCCAACGGTCTGCCGTCTGAAGAGAGGGTGCACCCAGCCGGAGGAGCGGCGTGCGGGGACTGAGCACCCGGAGGTCGTAGGCGCACGCGGGCGCTGGTGTTCGCCCGTCGTGGGGGTCGTCGTCGGCGGGTTCCGCCACGACGAGTCCCGCGCAGCTGTCGCCGAGGCCGGCGAAGTACGCCTCGCCCAGAGCCAGGACGAGCGCCGCGGCAGTGTGCCCTGGAGAGCTGAGCACGATGTCGGTGACAAGGACGGAGGACACCGTGGAACCGCGCAGGCTCTCCCTCCACCACACCCTGTGTCTTCTGTGCCGCCTCTGGTACACCAGCAGAGTGTACCCTGACACGGCGCCCGTTCTCTCGTTTGACGCTGTACTCCCCGGGGGGTAAACTCCAGCACTCGACCAGCACGGCCGATCCTTGACGCCTGCACGTGTTCCTTTGGCGCGGGGGCGGGGAAGACCACCTTTCACAGGCAAGGTATGTTCGACACACTCTCAGAGAAGCTGCAGGGAGCCCTCGACGGGCTGAAGGGGCACGGTAAGCTCAGCGAGGCCGACATCGATCGGGCGGCCCGCGAGATACGGCTCGCCCTGCTCGAGGCCGACGTCAACTTCAAGGTGGTCAAGGAGTTCGTCGCCAAGGTCAAAGAACGAGCCATGGGTGTCGAGGTCCTCGAGAGTCTCTCGCCGGCACAGCAGTTCATCAAGATCGTGAACGAGGAGCTGACCGCCTTGATGGGGTCGGCGACCACGAAGCTGACGTTCTCGCCCCGACCGCCGACGGTCATCATGATGGTGGGCCTGCAGGGCTCGGGCAAGACGACCGCCTGCGGCAAGCTGGCCAAGTTCCTCGTCGCGCAGGGCAAGGCCCCGGGCATGGTCGCGTGCGACGTCTACCGGCCGGCGGCCGTCGATCAGCTGAAGACCCTGGGCGAGCAGCTCAAAGTGCCCGTCTACGACGAGGGCACCAACGCCGACCCGGTGGACATCGCCAAGCACGGCGTCGAGTGGGCCCGGCAGAGCGGGCGCGACGTGCTGATCATAGACACCGCCGGGCGTCTCCACATCGACGAGAAGCTGATGAACGAGCTCGTCCGCATCCGCAACGACGTCAAGCCGCACAACATCCTGCTGGTGCTCGATTCGATGACCGGGCAGGACGCGGTCAACGTGGCCGTGCAGTTCCAGGAGAAGGTCGCGTTCGACGGAGTGATCCTGACCAAGCTCGACGGCGACGCCCGAGGCGGCGCCGCCCTCTCTGTCCGGGCCGTGACCGGGCGCCCGGTGAAGTTCGCCAGCACGGGAGAGAAGCTCGACAACTTCGAGTATTTCCACCCGGACCGGATGGCGTCACGGATATTGGGGATGGGCGACGTCTTGTCGCTGATCGAGCGTGCGGAGGCGTCGCTCGACGAGAAGAAGGCCTTGGAGCTCGAGAAGAGGCTGCGCAAGGCGCAATTCACTTTCGAGGACTTTCTCGATCAGTTGCAGCAGGTGCGAAAGATGGGTTCCCTGCAGAGCATCTTGGGCATGATCCCCGGGCTGCCGACCAACAAGCTGAAAGGTCTTCAGATCGACGACAAGGCCTTCGACCGGGTCCAAGCTCTCATCCAGTCGATGACCGTCGAAGAGCGGCGGCACCCGGAGTTGATCAACGGCAGCCGGCGCCGCCGCATCGCCGTGGGCTCGGGCAACGACATTCACGCCGTGAACCAACTGCTGAACCAGTTCAAGCAGATGCAGAAGATGATGAAGCAGCTGGGATCGGGGAAGGGCCCCAAGAACCCGTTCCAGATGTTCGGCATGTGAACCGGGGGGTAGTGCATGCGGGTCTTCTATGCGACCACAAGGAGGTGACACATGGCAGCAGCGATCCGGCTTGCCCGTAAGGGCAGCAAGAAGCACCCTACGTACCGCATCGTCGTGGCGGATTCGCGTTCGCCGCGCGACGGGAGGTTCATCGAGTCCATCGGGTTCTACAACCCTCAGACCGACCCCTCCACCATCGAGGTGAACGAGGAAAAGGCGCGGCAGTGGCTGGCGAACGGCGCTCAGCCGTCCGACGCGGTCCGCAAGCTCCTTTCGATCAAAGGCATAGCCTGAGGACTGAGGCTGCTCCCGCGCACCGCGTGAGCAACGAGGGGGGGTCTGGACGATGGAGGTCGAGTTGAAGCAACTGCTCGAGTACCTGGCACGGGCACTCGTGGATCACCCGGATGACGTGACGGTCGAGGTCACCGAGACCGACACGACGGTGGTTCTCGAGCTCAGCGTGGCTCGGGAAGACATCGGCAAGGTGATCGGAAAGCAGGGCCGCATCGCCAGAGCCCTCAGGACGGTGGTCAAAGCCAGCGCCGTGAAGAACGGCAAGCGGGCCATAGTGGAGATCGTCGACTAGGGACTCCGGCCCCGAGGACGGTCTGCGAGGAGCCGACGTGCCGCGACCTGAATGGGTGGAAGTGGGGCGGGTAGCCCGGCCCCACGGCGTGAGAGGCGAGGTCCGTATCGCCTCGAGCAGCGACAACCCCGACCGTTTCGTGGTCGGGGCGGTGGTGCACGCCCGCCCAGGTCGCTCCGGCCTGGCGAAGGCGACGCGGGCGGGAAAGCAGGCGCCCGCGGAGCGCACCACCTTGAAGATCGAGGATGTGCGAGGCACGTGGGACCTGCCCATCGTCGCGTTCGAGGGCATCGAGGACCGCGACCAGGCCGAAGCCGTGCGCGGGTGGATCCTCGAGGTCCCGAGCAGCGAGCTCCCTGATCTCGAGGAGGGTGAATACTACCCGTGCGACCTCGAGGGCCTCGAGGTGCGCACACCTGACGGGACTCGGGTGGGCGTCGTGACGCAGTGGATAGAGACGCCGGCGCACGATGTCCTCGCGCTCCGCCTCGACGACGACGGCCGCGAGGTGCTGGTGCCCTTCGTCGAAGAAGCCGTCCCCGAGGTGGACGTCCCCGGGGGTCGCCTCGTCGTGGAGCTTCCGTTCCTCCTGCCGGCTGTCGACGAGTGACGCGCCGGCGACTCCAGGTGGCCGCCGCGGCGCCCCGGAAGTGAAGCGCATCGACATCCTGACCCTGGTGCCCGAGGCGTTCGCGTGGTTCCGTGAGCAGCACCCGATCGCCGACGCCGTGGCCTCCGGACTTCTCGACCTGCGGGTGCACAATATCCGCGACCACACCCCCCTGAGTCACAGGCAGGTCGACGACACGCCGTACGGCGGGGGGCCGGGGATGGTCCTTCGTGTCGATGTCGTGGGGGCGGCGCTTCAGGCCGTCTTCGGGCAGCCGCCCGAGCAGGTGCGCAATGAGAGGCGGGTCGTCATCCTGAGCCCGGGGGGCCGGCCTTTCGATGACGGCCAGGCGGGGCTGCTGGCCGAGGCCGACGATGACCTGGTGCTGCTCTGCGGCCGCTACGAAGGCTTCGATCAGCGGGTGTTGGAGTTCTTCTGCTCGGACGACCTCTCCATCGGGCCTTATGTGCTCGCGGGGGGGGAGGTGGCGGCCATGGCGGTCGTGGAGGCCGTGGTCCGCAAGGTGCCCGGAGTGCTGGGCAACGAGGCAAGCACGTTGGAGGAGTCGTTCAGCGCGTCGCTCGGCGGAGCGGTGGAGTATCCTCAATACACCCGGCCGCGAGAGTTCGCGGGCTCGGGGGTGCCCGAGGTCCTCGTGAGCGGCAACCACGCCGAGATAGACCGCTGGCGCAGGGAGCACGCGCGGCCATCGCAGTGGGGTGGGAGCCGGCCGGGAGTAGGCGAGGAGGTACGGCCTTCGACGGGTCGGTTGCAATACCCGGCTGGATAGGCTAGATTCTCTCGTCTTTTGGCAGTGGGTGACGGGAACGCACAGGACGCAGGGGATCAACACATGAGTGGCATCATCGAGATTCTGGAACAGAAGCAGCTCCGAGAGGGACTCCCTCGGTTCAAAGCCGGCGACACGGTGCGGGTGCATTTCAAGGTCATCGAGGGCGCTCGGGAAAGAGTGCAGGTATTCCAGGGCATCTGCATCAAGAAGCAGGGCCAGGGAGTCCGCGAGACCTTTACCGTGCGGAAGCAGTCGTTCGGCGTGGGCGTGGAGAGGACATTCCCCGTGCACTCACCCAAGATCGACAAGATCGAGGTCACGGCGATCGGTGACGTCCGGCGCGCGAAGCTCTACTACCTGCGCAGCAAGTTGGGCAAGAAGGCACGCGTCAAGGAGAAGCGGGTCTAGCTGTTGGAGCGAGTCCGGCGCGTCTTGTGTCGAACGGGGCCGTCCGCGCTGAGACGGCACGAGGGTAGTTCCCTCCTCAGCTCGCTGGTCGAGGTCGTGGTCATCGTGGGCACGGCCTTCGTCCTGGCCCTGGTGATCCAGCAGTTCATCGTCAAGCCGTTCTACATCCCTTCTGTCTCCATGGAGAACACGCTGCAGAAGGGCGATCGGGTGCTGGTGAACCGCTTCGTCTACCGCTTCACCGACCCCAAGCCGGGGGACATCGTGGTCTTTCATCCGCCTTCCTCGCCCAAGGAGGATTACATCAAGCGTGTGGTCGCTGTTGCCGGCGACACCGTGGCGGTGCACGACGGCAAGCTCTGGGTCAACGGCAAGGCGATGGTCGAGCCGTATCTCAAGGAGCAGACCATCGAGGGCTCTTTTCCCGAAGAGGCGGTCCCGGCCGGCTCGTTCTTCGCGATGGGGGACAATCGTAACGAGAGCGGCGACAGCCGGGTCTTCGGACCGGTGAAGGTCGATCAGATCCTCGGCAGGGCCTTCGTGATCTATTGGCCCCTCGGCAAGATCGGCGGGCTGTAGGCCGGCCTCATGACGCCCGCTCAGCGCAGACGGTGGGATCCGGTCCGCTTCGATCGCCGCCGGCTGCAGGAGTTTTCTCCCGACGCCACCGCCGTCGCCGGCGCGGATGAGGCGGGTCGGGGATGCCTTGCCGGCCCCTTGGTCACCGCCGCCGTGGTCGTCCGCTACGATCACTTGCCCCCACGAGCTTTGGCCGGTGTCGACGATTCCAAGATGCTCACCCTCCGAGCCAGGGAAGAGCTCTACGGACGCATCCTAGCGGCGGCGGAACGGGTCTCCGTGGTGGCCGTCTCGGCCTCGACGATCGATCGGACGGGGCTTCATCGGGCCAACCTTCAGGCCCTCGCCCAGGCTTTGGCCGGACTCGAGGGCGACTATGATCTCGCTCTGGTGGACGGCTTCGATCTCTGCCGACCCGATCTACGGGCGCAGGCTCTGGTCGGAGGCGACGGCAAGAGCGCGGCGATCGGCGCCGCCTCGATCGTGGCCAAAGTCACGCGGGACCGGCTGATGCGGGCGCTCGACGCCGACCACCCTGAATATGGCTTCGCGGCTCACGTGGGCTATGGCACGCGACAGCACTGGCAGGCGCTTCGCATCCACGGCCCGTGCGCCCTCCACCGACGCAGTTTCACCGGTGTGGACGACTCGCAGCTTTCGTTCGACGACGCTCCCGGAGAAGAATGGAGCCCGGCCGAGGGCTAGGAGATGGGATGAGAGGGCCGGCCTCCCCCGGGGTACCGTACGGTCCCCAATGAACGGCGGGCTCGTGGGCCCAAAGAAGGAGGCCGACCATGT
>JAJZQZ010000211.1 GCA_021802965.1 Actinomycetes bacterium | reverse complement strand
GCGCGGCGTCCTGCGCGGGTTTCTGCACGACACGTACACGGCTGCGAAAGAAGGTGGAGCCGCGCGTTCGACGGGTAACGCGGCCCGGGGTTCGTATCGGAGCTCGCCTGGAGTCTCGACGTCGAATCTGATCATCACCCCGGGCGAAGGCGATCTCGAAGAGCTCTTCGCCCGCGTGGGCAGCGGGCTGTACGTGGTCAGTGTGACCGGCCTGCACTCAGGGGCGAATCCGGTCAGCGGGGAGTTTTCGGTGGGCGCCACGGGCCTGCTCATCAAAGATGGCGTCCTTGCCTCGCCCGTGCGGGAGGTGACGATCGCCTCCGACCTGCTCTCGCTGCTCGCCAACGTGAACGACTGTGCCGGGGACGCGCGTTGGATCCCCTTCGGAGGGAGCGTGCTGACGCCGTCCATTGCCATTGCCGACGTCGCCGTCGCCGGCGTCTGACTGGGAGGAAAGGGTGGAGAAGGCTTCTCTGGGCAAGCTGCTTCTCGGCGTGGCCTACTTGGAGGGCGATTTCGTCCTGCGGTCGGGCAAGAGGAGCCGTTACTACCTCGACAAGTACCTGTTCGAGACCGAGCCCCGCGTGTTGCGGGGCATCATCTGGGAGCTCGCGCTCATGATGCGTAACCAGCTGGCCTCGGGCGCCGTGTACCAGCGACTTGCCGCCCCCGAGCTCGGCGCTGTTTCTCTGGGCGCGGGACTGTCACTGGAGATGGGGATACCGTTTCTGATCGTGCGCAAGGCCGCCAAGGACTACGGGACGGCCAAACCGATCGAGGGCTTCTACCAAGCCGGTGAGCGCGTGGCGGTGGTAGAAGACATAGTCACGTCGGGGGGAGCGGCGCTCAAGGCCGTCGAGGCATTGCGTGCCGCGGGCCTCGTGGTGCATGATCTCTACTGCGTGGTGGATCGAGAAGAAGGGGGACGGGAGGCTGCGGAAGCCGTCGGACTCACCCTGAGGCCGCTGTTCACATCTTCAGAACTTGGTATCGTGATGACGGCGAGCGAGGGTTGAGCGCGCACGGGACGGGGGGAGGACGTGCTGTGGAAGGCTGACCGATGCTTGTGAAGGCAAAAAGCGTTTGCTAAGGTGACTCGGAGCGCAATCCAAGGGAGGTAGCTGTGACAAAATCGGACTTCATCGAGAGACTGGCAGCCAAGACCGGCCTCAGCAAGAAAGATGCCGGCTCGGCCGTTGACGCATTCGTCGAGGTGATCACCGAGGCATTGGCGAAAGGCGAAGACGTCCAGTTCACGGGGTTCGGTAAGTTTTACGTTCAGGCGCGCGACGCCCGGGAGGGCATCAACCCTCAGACCAAGGCCAAGATCAAGATCGCCGCGACCAAGGTGCCCAAGTTCAGCGCGGGTTCGGCTCTCAAGAACTCGGTCCGGTAGGGTCACAGACTTCCTGTTGAATAATGGGGCCGCCCGTCAGGGCGGCCCTTCGCTTTGTAGAGGCGGCGCGGGCCTTTCCCGCCCGCCGGAGCCGGGGAGGACGGCCAGATGACACATTTCGTCGATCGCCTGCTCGAGGCGGTCGAGAGGAAACGGTCGCACGTCGTGCTGGGGTTGGACCCCGACTACCCGCTGCTGCCGCCAGAGGTCAGGCACAAGCACGAAGCGCTGGACTACGAGGACGACCTCGAGATGAGAGCGGCCGCGTACCGCGAGTTCATCTTCCGCCTGCTCTGCGACCTGACCGACGAGGCCGTCGCCGTGAAGCCTCAGCTGGCTTTCTACGAGGCTCTGGGCTCACGCGGGTACGCCCTCTACGAGGAGGTCGTCGCAACGGCGTCGTCTCTCGGCTACCTGGTCATCGCCGACGCCAAGCGGGGTGATATCGGCAGCAGCGCGGAGGCGTACGCGGCGGCGCACCTCGACGTGGCCGGCGCCGACGCCATCACGGTGAACCCCTGGTTCGGCACCGATGGGCTCGAGCCGTTCCTCGCCCGCGCGCGCACGCAGGGCAAGGGACTCTTCGTCCTGGTCAAGACCTCCAACCCGAGCTCCACCGAGATACAGGACGAGGTCCTGTCATCGGGGCGCCGGGTGTACGAGCACGTGGCGGGCCTACTCAGCGGATGGGCGGTGGGCACCGAGGGCACGCGGGGCTACGCCAGTGTGGGAGCCGTGGTGGGAGCTACCCACCCGGCCCAGGCCGCGGAGCTGCGTGCGGCGCTGCCCGGCATCCCCTTCCTGATCCCGGGCTACGGCGCGCAGGGCGCGTCCGCGGCGGACCTCGCCCACGCCTTCGACGGCGCGGGCACCGGCTCGGTGGTCAACTCGTCTCGAGCGATCCTCTATGCCTACCGGAGTGGGCCGGGAGATTGGGCGGCGGCTGCGAAGGCGGAGGCGGCGGCGATGCGTGCGGCGCTGTGGCGGGCGGCGGGCAGGGGTTGACCGTGGAGGGTTCTTCGCTCCGAGGGGTGTTCGCGCCGCTGGCTCTACTGCTGGCGGTCGTCGCGGCCGTGACGCTGATCGCCGTCAGCGGCGCCGTGTCGACCCGAGACGGATCAGAGCGCTCCATCCCCACGATCACCACTGTCGTCACGATCGAGATCCGGATCTCTCCCTGACGTTCTCGGCGTTTCGTCGTTGCCGCGGCGGATCACGTTGTACCCCAGCATACCGAGGGTGAGCAGAGGGTTGCCAAGGTATGTGATCTGGCAGACCCCGATGCGCAGATGGCGTCGGCGGCGGCCATTGCGCAGCAGCCGTGGCTCCTTCCCCGTGGGGATGACGAGCTTCTGTCCTGTATCGCGCGGGCCGAGCCACAGGAAGATGCGCGTCGGACGAAGTTCCGTCCCACCCCAATGGCCGGCCGTGACCGACAGCGCGGGCTCGATGCCCCGCGTCGCCACCTCGTCGACCGTATAGTCGGTGCGGCTTCCGATCCTGGCGGGCACGCGTCAGCTCCTGCGGATGTGGTCGAAGAGGAAGATGAAGACTATGTCGCCGACGAGGACGAACAGAGCGTCGACCAGCAGTTGGGCGATGGGGAAGAGCATGCGGAAGTTGCCCTCGTAGTGACTGCTGAAGAAGTTCCAGATGGGGCTGTAGAGCAGGTTGAAGGCCAGATAGAAGAGGACTGTCGGGAGCAGCCCGCGGCGAAGGAGTCGAATGCCTCGGGAGACGGCTTTGGCCGCCGGCATGTCTTCGAGCACGATAATGTAGTCGGTGTACACGAGCAGCAATGACACGACGAGCAGCGCGATGGTCCCCGCGGCGGTCCACACGCCTGCGTTCTCGTCGAACAGCGACGGCAAGATGCGGATGACGGGATAGCTCACCAGGTAGAAGAGCGTGAGGCGGAGGAGCTCGGTGGCTGTGCGAGGCACGAAGGGGTAGGAAGGGCCGGCGATCGCGCGGTAGAAAGGAGCTCGGATGGCTGCGGTCAACAGGCACAGCAGCGCACCTGAGGCCAGCGCGACGATCATCGCGAGGCCGGGGTGGACCAGCTCGTCCAGGTGTCCCCGAAGAAAGGTGCCGGCCGCGAAGTTGGCGCGGGTGAACTCGCCCCAGTTCAGGGGACCGTGGAGGGAGGCGTAGACCGCGAAGAAGGCGGCCGCGTCGAGCACCCCGAGCGCCAGGGGGTACAGAAAGAGGAACTGCTTGTGGACCAGCCGGGCCCACGCCTGGCGAATCACGTCGCCGATCGCTCTGCCTCCTCGACCGTCTGGGGTCACGGTTGCCGAGTATACACCGGCCGCCAAGACCCTCGTGCTATACTTCCGCCTATGACGCCAAGAGCTGTGAGACGGGCGGCGGGGGCGCTGCTCCTGGTGCTGACCATCCTCGTCTTGGCTCTCGTTTCTTCCCCGGGCGACGCGGCAGCGGTGACTTCCACTACCCGTCCCGCGGCTCCGTCTACCTCGGTTGCGCCCACCGCCGGTGTCAAGCCCGCGACCACGAGCACGACGAACCCAGCCCGTGCGGTCGCGGCGGGAGCCCCCCCGATCCACGGGGCCACGGCCATCCTGATCAACACCGCCGACGGGCGGGTGCTCTACGAGAAGAGGGCGGACGCCCGCCGACCGATAGCCTCCACGACCAAGATCATGACCGGCATCCTGGCGATCGAGACCCTGTCGCCGGACGCTATGGTGAAAGCCTCGAAGCATGCGACCGAAGCTGGGGAATCCGAGATCTGGCTCACCCCGGGGGAAGAGCTGAGTGTTCATGACCTCCTGTATGGATTACTTGTGAAGAGCGGCAACGACGCCGCGGTGGCGTTGGGCGAGGCCTCGGCGGGAACGGAGAAAGCATTCGTGGCCAGGATGAACGCCAAGGCGGCCGAGTTGGGTCTCACGAACACGCACTTCATCACTCCGCATGGTCTCGACGACAAGGCCTACTCCTCGGCGCGCGACCTGGCCATCCTGGGCCGCTACGCCATGCAGAACCCACTGTTCGCCAAGATTGTCGGCACCGCCAAGGTCACCATCCCGTGGCCGGGCAAGCCTTACGACCGGATCCTGGAGAACCATAATCAGCTATTGGGCAAGGAGCCTTTCGTCACGGGGATCAAGACGGGCTACACCGCTGACGCGGGCTACTGCTTCGTGGGGGCGGGCACCCGCGACGGCGTGTCGCTGGTCAGCGTCGTCTTGGGCGGCCGAGAGCGGGACCCCGTGTTCGCCGACTCAGCCAAGCTCATGGAGTGGGGCTTCGACCAGTACCGGCAGGTCGTCCTCGCGGAGAAGGGAGCGTCGGTGGCCGAGGTCGACGTGCCGTACCATTACGGCGAGAAGCTGCCGCTGGTCACCGAGAAGGGACTCGAGACCAGCGTGTTCCAGGACGAAGTGGTGACCCGGACGGTGAGCGTACAGAGCGGGGTGACGCTGCCGGTGCGGGCCGGGCAGCAGCTCGGCACGGTGACCTACCAGGTGGGCGGCAAGCCCGCGGGCGAGGTGGCATTGGTCGCGACGCGTGACATCGAGGAGGCCACGCTGCGCGTGAAGATGCAATATCTGTTCGATCGGGTGGGTGCTTGGATGGGCTGGAGGGCGTGACGGGCCGAGCCGCCGCAGCTGTCGCCCCGGACCGGATGACGACGTGATCCTCACGGTCACTCTCAACGCGGCTCTCGACCGTACGCTCACGGTGCCCAACTTCGAGGTGGGCTTCCGTCACCGGGCGACCGAGACCATCACCCTGCCGGGTGGCAAAGGGGTGAACGTGGCCCGGGTGGTCAAGACCCTGGGTCAGCCCGTCATCGCCACAGGCTTCGCCGGCGGCCCGACGGGAGAGCGCATCATCGCCCAGCTGAACCGGGAGGGCATCCTCTGCGATTTCGTCCGGATCGACCAAGAATCGCGCACGTCGACCGCGGTGGTGGACTCGGTCAGCAACACGGTGACCGAGATCAACGAGTACGGGCCGACGATCCGACCCGAAGAGTTCGAGCTGATGATGGAGAAGCTGGAGTACCTGTGTCGCGCGGCCGAGGTGGTCGTGCTGGCGGGCAGCCTGCCCCGCGGCCTGGAGCCCGCGGTGTACGGGCGCATCATCTCCCAGCTGAACGGCTACGGGGTCACGGTCTTGTTCGACACGTATGGCGAGGGACTGCGCTTGGGGATCAAGGCCGGTCCGCACGTGGTCTTCCCCAACCAGGTGGAGGCTGAGATGGTGATCGGTCACGAGTTCAACAGCAATGAGGACTTCATCGCCGCGGCCGGCTCCCTGCGTGAGATGGGTGCGCGCTCAGCGGTGATAAAGTCGAGGAAAGGCTGCGTCGCCCAGATGGACGATTCGGGGACGAAGCGCACCTTCCTGGGGCGCGCGCCCCGGGTAGAGACCGTTTCGGCCATCGGCTCCGGCGACGCGCTCATCGCGGGCTACGCGGTCAAGTCTTTGGAGGGCGCGGCGGCGGCCGACTGCGTCCGCTTCGCGATCGCCTGTGCAGCGGCCAACGCGCTCAAGGCCGGCGCGGGCGTCATCTCGGCCGACGACGTCCATCGGTTGGTCAAAGCCGTAGAGCTCGAGGAGGTGCCCGGCGCATGACGGCTCACG
>JAJZQZ010000210.1 GCA_021802965.1 Actinomycetes bacterium | reverse complement strand
ATCGAGGCCGCCCGCGGCGAGCGTGAACGGCGGGCGACCGTGTCGAACTCGGGGGCGGAGTTCGCGGATTTCGACGTGCGCCAGCTGAAGAGCGAGGAACGAGTGGCGAAGGCGGATGTCGCGTACGTCAACGATCAGGGATTCGACGAGCTGCGGCGATTCATCGGCGGCGTGCACCGGAGGGCTCTGGCGCTTGCGGAGCAGAAGATCCAATGGATGCTGAGCCAAGGGGAAGACGAGTGTGACGAGTAGGCAGCCCGGACGGGGCGCGGGGAGCGGTAGGCGTGTCGCCGAAGGCAGGCCACTGGCCATCGCGATCTTGCTCGGCGTCCTGCTGGTCCTGGTGGTCATGGGGGTCGTCTTGGAGCACGGCGTTCCTTCGGCGATGGCGGAGCGCTTCTTTCCCCTGCGATTCGAGTCTGAGATCGCGGCCGCTTCTCATCGGTATCAGGTCGACCCCTACCTCGTCGCCGCGGTGGTCAAGGCCGAGAGCGGCAACGACGCGGGGGCCGTCTCCGATGCGGGAGCGGTCGGCCTCATGCAGCTGATGCCCACCACGGCGACCTGGATCGTCGCGCGCGACGACTGGAAGGGCGCCGCCCGCCCCGACCTGACCGATCCCAAGGACAATGTGGAGCTGGGCACCTACTACCTTGCCTACCTGCTGGCCCGCTACGGCGGCCATGTGCGGACGGCTCTCGCCGCGTACAACGCGGGAGAGGGGGTGGTCGACGGGTGGCTGGCGCAGGGACAGGCGGCCGGCGCGGCCGAGAGCCCCACGACTCTGCGGCCCGGCGAGATACCCTTCCCCGAGACCCGAGGTTTCGTCGACCGGGTGGAGAAGTTCCGGGAGCGCTTCAGCGCGTCGTATCCGGATGCGTTCAAATCCTGATGTTCCAGGTCAAAGCCGATTACGAAGCCAAGGGCGACCAGCCGGAGGCCATCGACCTTCTCGCGGCCGGCGTAGAGCGGGGCGACCGCTTCCAGACTCTTCTGGGCGTGACCGGCTCGGGCAAGACCTTCACCATGGCCAACCTGATCGCCCGCATCGGGCGACCGACCTTGGTCATCGCGCACAACAAGACCCTCGCGGCGCAGCTCTGCAACGAGTTCCGCGAGTTCCTGCCCGACGCCGCCGTCGAGTACTTCGTCTCGTACTACGACTACTACCAGCCCGAAGCCTACATCGCGGCCACCGACACCTACATCGAGAAGGACTCGTCCATCAACGAGGAGATCGACCGCCTGCGGCATGCCGCCACCAGCAGCCTCCTGATGCGCGACGACGTGGTGATCGTGGCCTCGGTGTCCTGCATCTACGGCCTTGGCTCTCCCGAGGAATACCTGAATCAGGTGGTGCTCCTGCGGGAGGGGGCCGAAGTCGACCGCGACGACATCTTCCACAAGCTGGTCTCCATCCAGTACGAGCGCAACGACATCGGCTTCGCCCGTGGCAAGTTCCGCGTGCGCGGCGACAGCTTCGAGGTCTGGCCCGCCTATGAGGACCTGGCCTTGCGCGTGCACCTGTGGGGAGACGAGATCGAGGAGATCGTGAAGGTTGATCCGCTGACGCAGGAGGTCGTCGCCCGCCTTCCCAGCGTGGCCGTCTACCCGGCCACGCACTTCGTCACGAGCAGCGACGCCATCGGACGCGCGGTGGAGGAGATCGGCCGGGAGCTCGATGAGCGCATCGGCGAGCTCGAGGCCCAGGGCAAGCAGCTGGAGGCGTTCCGGCTGCGGCAGCGTACCCAGTACGACATGGAGATGCTCAAGGAGCTGGGGTACTGCAGCGGCATCGAGAACTATTCGCGCATCCTCGACGGGCGCGCGCCGGGAACGCCCCCGCACACCCTGCTCGACTACTTCCCCGACGACTTCCTGGTGCTGATCGACGAGTCGCACAACACGATCCCGCAGCTGCACGGCATGTACCACGGCGACCGAAGCCGCAAGACCGCCCTCGTCGAGAACGGGTTCCGGTTGCCCTCGACCCTCGACAACCGCCCTCTGCGCTTCGAGGAGTTCTTGGAGAGAGTGCGGCAGATCGTTTTCGTGTCGGCGACGCCGGGGACGTGGGAGGTCTCGGTCTCGAGCCAGGTGGTGGAGCAGTTGGTGCGCCCCACCGGGCTTGTCGATCCCGTCGTCGAGGTGCGCACCACGCGCAATCAGATCGACGATCTCATGAACGAGATCCGCCGGCGGGTCGAGCGCCATGAGCGCACCCTGGTCACCACCCTCACCAAGAAGATGGCCGAGGATCTGACCGACTACCTGCTCGAGATGGGGTTCCGGGTGCGGTATCTGCACTCCGAGGTCGACACCCTCGAGCGGATACAGATCATCCGTGACCTGCGGCTGGGCGAGTTCGACGTGCTCGTCGGGATCAACCTACTGAGGGAGGGCCTCGACCTGCCCGAGGTCACCCTGGTCGCCATCCTCGACGCCGACAAGGAAGGCTTCCTACGCGGCGAGACCTCGCTCATCCAGACGATCGGCCGGGCGGCGCGCAACGTCGAGGGCAAGGTGATCATGTACGCCGACCGCATGACCCAGGCGATGGAGAAGGCCATCTCGGAGACCGACCGGCGTCGCGCCGCTCAGGTGGCGTTCAACGAGATCCACGGCATCACGCCGCGCACCATCGTGAAGGGCGTTTCGGATATCACCGCGTTGCTCGGTCTGGGCGAAGTGGTGCCCCGCAAGGATAAGCGTCGGCAGGGGAGCCGGGGCGAGGCGCTGTCCCCGGAGGAGCTGGAGAAGCTCATGGCCACGCTCGAGGAGGAGATGTTCGCCGCCGCCGAGGAGCTGCGCTTCGAGTATGCGGCGACGCTGCGGGACGAGATCAAGGACCTCGCGCGCGAGCTGCAGCGGGCTCGCGCCTGAGGTCGCCTCAGCCCAACGAAGCCCGCTCCACTTCAGGCAACTCGAGTATGAGCCTGAGGACGGCCGTCGGGCTCATCCCGCGGGGCAGCTGCAGAAGCAGCCGGATGGTGTTGGTCCTATCGTCGTCGGGGTCGACCGTCATCTGCTGGACGGCTATGTGGCGTTGATCGAGCAGTTCCACCAGATGGGTGAGCGGACCGAACCCTCTTTGGCGGAACAGGATCTCGATGTCGACCAAGGCCTGCGCCCGGGGGTAGATCAGCCGCCCTTCGATGAAGCGCAGAAGGTACAGGCTGAGCACCACCGCCACGGCGGCGACGCCGGCGAGAGTGTACATCCCCACCCCAGTGGCGATACCCACTGCCGCCGCGGCCCATAGACTCGCGGCGGTCGTCAGCCCGCGGATGGAGACCCCGTGCCGAATGATCGCTCCGGCCCCGAGGAACCCGATGCCGCTGACTACCTGGGCCGCTATGCGCGACGGGTCGAAAGTGACGTTGGTGGACTGGCCCTGGGTGATGAAGGCGTTGAACCCGTACGCCGACACCAGCGTGAACGTGGCGGCCCCCACCGATACGAGGATATGCGTGCGGAAGCCCGCCGCTCGGTCGCGCAGCTCTCGCTCCAGGCCGATCACGCCTCCCAGTAGCATGGAGAGCAGGACCCGGAGCACCACATCCAGCAGGCTGAGCTGGGGGATCGTCATGACACCCTCATTTCTACCCCGGCGGAGTTCTTCCTACCAACGCCGTCGCGAACGGGCCGCCTCGGGGCACGGGGCCCCGACCCCCGACCTGTGCTAGCATACCGGGCGGGGTATTTGGAAGAGCAGAGACGTCGAGGGAGTGCACATGCCGTCCGTAGTAGACATCGTCAGTGTGGTGGCCTTGATCGGGTTCTTGGTGATGTTGGCGCTACGGGGAGGCAAGGGCGGCGGGAGCGGCGGCTGAGGCATGTAGTCGCGGTCTCCGGGGGAGACCCGCCTTTTCATATGCCCGTTCGCGCCGGAGAGGGCCCCGGCTGGCACCGCGCGCCGCTCTTCACTAGAATAGAGCCTCGCGTCGCGGGCCGGTGGCGCACGGAGGACGGCGAAAGGATACCTACCTGATGGCACGGACGTACGACCCCGAGCAGATCGAGACCGCGTGGCAGGAGGTCTGGCACCGCGAGCGCACCTTCTACGTCGACAACCCGTCGGCCGAAGAGCTCGCCGAGGGCACGGGGCCCGGGTCGACCTATGTGCTCGAGATGTTCCCGTACCCGTCGGGCAGCGCCCACATGGGCCACGTCAAGAACTATACGATGGGCGACGTGATCGCGCGCTACAGGCGACACCAGGGCAAGCGGGTGCTCCATCCGATGGGGTACGACGCGTTCGGCCTGAACTCCGAGAACGTCGCCATCAAGACGGGCGAGCATCCGGCCGCGTTTACCGAGCGGGCGATCGCCACCATCAATCGCCAGCTGCGCCGGCTGGGCGTGGCCATCGACTGGAGTCGGGAGCTCGCGACCTGCCGTCCTGAATACTACCGGTGGACCCAGTGGCTTTTCATACAGTTCTACGAGAAGGGGCTGGCCTACAAGAAGGAGGCCCCCGTCAACTGGTGTCCGTCCTGTCAGACCGTCCTCGCCAACGAGCAGGTGATCGAAGGACGCTGCGAACGTTGCGATTCCGAGGTCGAGGCCAAGAAGCTCAGGCAGTGGTTCTTCCGCATCACCGAGTACGCGGAGCGTCTTCTGCAGGACTTCGACAAGCTGGAGTCGTGGCCCGACCGGGTCGTGACGATGCAGCGAAACTGGATCGGCAAGTCGACCGGAGCGGAGGTGGTGTTCACCATCGCCCCTCGTTCGGCCGACGATCCGGGGGGAGCCGCCGGGAGTGACGTCACCGTGTTCACCACGCGTCCGGACACCCTGTTCGGCGCCACGTTCTTCATTCTCGCCCCGGAGCATCCGCTGGTCGAGGATCTGGTCAAGGGCAGCGCCGAAGAGCGAGACGTCATGGCCTACGTGGCCCGGGCCATGGCCACCTCGGCCATCGAGCGGGCGAGCGCCGACAAGGAGAAGACCGGGGTCTTCACGGGCCGGCATGCGGTCAACCCCGTCAACGGCGCTCTGATACCTATCTACGTGGCCGATTATGTGCTGATGGAGTACGGCACCGGGGCAATCATGGCCGTTCCGGGCCACGACGAGCGCGATTTCGCGTTCGCGCGCACCTACGGGCTGCCGGTCGTAGAAGTGATCTCGAGCCCGCCGGAGCTGAAGGACGAGGCGGGCGCGCTGATCGAGGCCTACACGGGCGACGGGGTCCTCGTGCATAGCGGGGATTTCGACGGCCTGCAGAAGCAGGAGGGCGTCCGGCGCATCACCGAGTGGCTGAAGCAGAAGGGCAAGGCCGACTTCGCCGTCAACTACAAGCTGCGCGACTGGCTGCTCTCCCGGCAGCGCTACTGGGGCTGCCCCATCCCCATCGTCTATTGCGAGCGGTGCGGCGAGATGCCGGTGCCGGCGGAAGACCTGCCCGTGCTGCTGCCCGACATCAGCGACTACGCGCCCAAAGGCAAGTCTCCCCTGGCGGCCGCCGAGCAGTGGATCAACACGACCTGCCCTCGCTGCGGCGGCCCCGCTGTCCGCGATGCCGATACCATGGACACGTTCGTCGACTCGTCCTGGTACTACCTGCGTTATGTCTCGCCCGACCGGGATGACGTGCCCTGGGACCGGGCCTCGGTCGACTACTGGCTTCCTGTCGACCAGTACATCGGGGGCGTGGAGCACGCGATCCTGCACCTGCTCTACTCCCGGTTCTTCACCAAGGTCCTTTTCGACCTCGGCCTGGTGGGCTTCGAGGAGCCTTTCAAGAACCTCTTCACCCAGGGGATGATCTACTACAAGGGCGCCAAGATGTCCAAGAGCAAGGGCAACGTGGTCGACCCTGATGAGCACGTGGCCAAGTACGGGGCGGACTCCCTGCGCAGCTACATCCTGTTCATGGGACCTGGAGAGAGCGACGCGGAGTGGAACGACCAGGGCATCGAGGGCATAAACCGCTTCCTCAATCGGGTCTGGAGACAGGTGGGAGACGGCATCGACGCGGGCTGGTTCGGAGGCGGCGCGATAGGGAGGGGAGCCCCGGAACCGAC
>JAJZQZ010000209.1 GCA_021802965.1 Actinomycetes bacterium | reverse complement strand
ATCAAACCGGCCTTGCCGTCGCCGTCGCCGCCGCCGTCTCCGAGATCATCGGGCGCCAGGAGCGGCAGGTCCGGTACCATCACCTGGGCGCTTCGGGTCCCGCCGAAGCTTGGGACCGGTGGGAGGGTTCGTCGTTCTTGGATCCCTCCCTCTACGACCGAGAGACCCTCCTCCGCATGTACGAGTTGACGACACGTGATGCCGACGTCTCCTTGCTCGCGTCGACCCGGGGCCTCTTCGACGACCGCGAGGGCGCTCCCTGGACCCCGGCGGACGTGGCCCTGACCCTCGACTCTCCGATCGTGCTGGTGCTCGACTGTCGCGGCTGGGGTCCGGGCCTCGCGGCTCTTGTCGCGGGGTTCAACGAACAGCGGCGCGATGTGCAACTCTCGGGCGTGCTGCTGACCGGGGTTGCGGATCGGACGCACCGCGAGGAGCTGCGCGCCGCGCTCGGACGGACGAACGTGCCGGTGGTCGGCTGTCTCTATGCGGCCGACGCGGAGGCGGTGGGGTTGACCTGGGAGGGGCGGGCGCCCGGTGCGTGGGGTGTCCCCTTGGGTGACGACCTCCTCGAAGTGGTCTTCCAGCAGATCGACGTGCCCGGATTGGAGAGCCTGGCCGGCCAGCGCGGCTTCCTGCCGCGGAGCGGCGGTCCGCGCAAGAACAGCCACGCCGACGACCCGGGCGATGCCCCGTTGGTGCTGGTGGCCGCCGGGCGGGGGTTCACTCCCTGGAGCAGAGACGGCGTCGAGGTGCTGCGGGCGGCCGGCGCCCGCGTCCGCCGGCTTGACCTCATCGACGACGATACCTTGCCCGAGGAGGCGGCCGGCCTGGTCGTGGCCGGGCATGTGTGGCCCGACGCACTCGGCGAGTTGGCGCAGAACTACGGTCTCATGCGGCACTTGCGGGTGCGCGTCGCCGACGGACTGCCCACGCTGGCTCTCGGCGGTGGGGTGCTTTACTTCCTCAAACGGCTACAGGACGCCTCGGGCCGGTCGCATGAGTTGGCGGGCATCCTCCCCGGGAGCGGGGAGGTGATCGGCGACCTCGGCGAGGTTGGCTACCTGGAGGTCCGGGCCGAACGAGACTCGGTGCTCCTCCGCGCGGGGGAGACCGTGACGGGTTGGGTGGCCGACGATGCCGAGATCCACGAATCGCCCGTCTCGCGCAACTTCCCGCTCAGCGTCCGTGCACCCGGCTGGGCGGAGCGGCAATCGGAGGGAGCGGCCAGTGGCGATTTCCTCTGCTCCAGGGTGCTGGTCCACTTGGCGTCGCAACCCCTCGCGGCGGCACGGTTCGTCACTGCCTGCGCACGGTTCGCGAAGCAGGAGGGTCTCGGCGCCTGAGTCTCGCTCGCGGCCGGGCCCTGGGCTAGAGGTGCCGCGGTTCGAGCATGATGCGGCCTTCGACGAGGGCGATCTCCTTCACCGACGCATCGACGCGCACTTCGTCACCGAAGAGGTCCTGGAGCACGACGATGTCACCGTCGAAGGTCATGCGGACGACATTCTCCATCAGGCGCTCCGGGGGCTCGCCGGATGCACCCTCCGCGAGCAGGTAGGCGTGGGCTTCACACATGCGACGTCCTCCTCATGCACGACATCCTTCTCATGCGGCGACGAAGGGTGCGAGTTCTTCGACCAGGCGCTTCTTGGGGAGGGCGCCGATGAGCTTCTTCTGGATCTGACCGTCCCTGAACAGGAGAAGCGTCGGGATGGAGAGGATGTCGTAGCGGGTGGCGAGCGACGGGTGGTCGTCGACGTTCAGCTTGGCGACCGTCAGGTCCGCGCCATGCTCGGCGGCGATCTCCTCCAGGACGGGGCCCATCGTGCGGCAGGGACCGCACCACGGTGCCCAGAAATCCACCAGCACTGGGCCTTCGCCCTGCAGGACGATGCTGTCGAAGGTGGCAGCCGTGACTTCGACGGTCTGTTCTCCCATAGGGGTTCGACCTCCCATGCGGTGTGGCTCGGGGGTGGGTGAGCGTTTTCGGGGAGTAGGTTCCCCGTGAGCCGGGTGACTATACCATTGTCTGTGCCGCCCTCCCTTGACGCGCCGGGTGTCGCCACGGCGCGCGTGGTGCCCTCCCGTGGCGTTTCGTGCCCGCGTGGCCGCCATGCGCCCCCTTGGCCGCTGTGCAAGACGCACGGTGTGGGGTAGGCTTGTCTCCTTTCGGGGGGCGTGCGGGCGCGAGAAGCGGACCGCCCGCGCCAATGACGACAAGGAGAACGTGTTGAGCACCAGTGAGACCAAACGCGAGACGGCGACCGATCCGGTCGTGCGCCAGTACCGGGAACAGATCTCGGACAACGATCTCAAGATCCTCGAAGCGGTGAACAAGCGCATCACCTTGGTGCGCAAGTTGTGGGACTACAAGGATGCCCAGGGGATCAACTTCGTCGACCCGGCGCAGGAGGACTGGATCCTCACCTACCTCAGCCGTTCCAATCGGGGGCCGCTGAGCGACGACGGCCTGCGTGAGATCTTCTCGGTGGTCCTCGCGGTCGTCAAGCGGGAGATGTCGGCCGAATAGCCGCCGGCTCCCGGCGTGACTGGGTGCCCGGGCGGGCAACCGTGTGACGCTGCCGTACCGGGGGGCTGCCGGACCGGGGGCCGACGCGGGCGAGAGCCCCACGCCGCCGACCGCGCCCGGCAGGTCCGCGGGACGGCGCTCCCAGCCTGAGAACCTAGCCTGAGAAATCCTGGGGCGAGATCCCGTCCAGGAACTCCCGGAACTTCTCGAGGATGTCCTCCTCGGCCTCGGCCGAAGCACCCTCGGCCTCGGCTTCGGCCTCCTGGTCGAACTCGATACCGTTGGCGTCGAGCAAAGCTTGGGCGGCGAAGATGGGGGCCTCGGAGCGGACGGCCAGGGCGATCGCGTCGGAAGGACGGGAGTCGATCTCGATCTGCCGGCCGTTGGTGATGACGTGCAGGACGGCGTAGAAGGTGTTCTCCTTGAGTTCGGTGACGAGCACCCGCTCCAACCGCGCCGACAGATCGCGCAGCACGTTGGTCATCAGGTCGTGCGTCATCGGCCGGGGGAGTTCGGTATTCTGGAGCTTCATCAGGATGGCGCCCGCCTCGCTTTGGCCGATCCAGATCGGGAGGTACCGGTTCCCCTCTTCGACCTTGAGCAACACGATGGGCTGCTTGTTCACGACGTCGAAACTGACTCCGTAGACGACCATCTTCTCGAACCCTTCCATGTGCCTCCCATCGGCGCGTGCCCACATAGCTTACCCCATGGGAGCGGGACCGTCACGCGAAGGCGCCCGATTTCCTGGTCTCTAATCGGCTGGTATGCAGGATAATCGTGCCCGCGAATGCGGACGGTAGTGGACGTGGCGAGTGTCGGATCGCGGGGGGGTGACGCGCCGCGCCCCACCTTGACATCCCCGAGGCCATGGGACAAACTACCTCCCTGCGTGGGCCTGTAGCTCAGTTGGTTAGAGCGCATCCCTGATAAGGATGAGGTCCGTGGTTCGACTCCACGCAGGCCCACCTACTCCCGATTCCGAGGGCCCGGCTCGTGGCACCGCCCGGTGTAACCCGAGGGTCAGCGTACGAAGTGGAGCGCCGTGTGAGAATCCGGGAATTCGTTTCGCCCGGAGTGGAGAATCGCCTCCACTTCGGGCTCTATGTCCATGAGCGCTGCAACCACGTCCGGGTCGAACTGTGTGCCCGAGCAGGATTTGATCTCGTCGAAGGCGTCGTCGAGACTCCGTCCCGAGCGGTATGGGCGGTTGGAAGTCATGGCGTCGAGCGAATCGGCAACGGAGAGGATGCGGGACAGCGGGGGGATGGCCTCCTTATGCAGCCCCGAAGGGTAGCCCCGGCCGTCCCACCGTTCGTGATGGTGGTGGACGGCCTCGACGACCGGCCAGGGGAACACGATCTTTTCCAAGATGCGGGCGCCTATCTCCGGATGGGCTTCGATCGCCTTCCGTTCGCTGACGGTGAGGAGCCCCGGCTTGGTCAGTATCGAGTCCCGCAGGCCGATCTTTCCTATGTCGTGCAGGTAGGCAGCGGCCTCCAGCCCTTTGAGTTCGTCGCTCTCCAATCTCATGCGACTGCCGATCAGCAGGGCGTAACGGGTCACCATCTCGGAGTGGCCGAAGGTGTAGCGATCCTTGGCGTCGATGGTGCTGGCGAGGGCGCGGATCAGCCCCGCGTAGAGCACGTTGATCTCGTGGTAGTGGCCCGCTCTCTCGATGGCCATGGCGGTGTGGTTTGCGAGGGTGGAAGCAAACGCGAGGGTGTGTTGATCGAAACGGCGAGAACGATCGAAGAGGTTTAGGTTGAGGACGCCTATCACCCCGCGCTGGGTCTCGATGGGCACGCTGATGGCGGAGGTTGCGTCGAACTGTCCGTGCCCGCCAAAGCCCGCGTCGCCCGCGAGATCGTCGGACAAAAGGAGCGGCTGGTGGTGCTTCACCACCCACTCGGCTCTGCTCTCATCCAGACGGGCGGCCCCGTACTCGACATCGGGACTCGTCCGGTCATGGGCGACCTTGGTCTCCAGCTCGTCCGGGTTTCGCCCCACGAGCATGATCGACCCGGTATCCGCCCCTAAGACTCTGATGGCGCTCTCGAGCAACGTCTCGAGCACATCGTCGAGATCCAGGAAACTGTTCGTCGTGAGGCTGAGCTGGTGCAGCAGCCGGAGTTCCTGGAGCTGGCCTGCGAGGTGCCGGGTCATGATGGACATGGAACTGGCAAGCCGTCCCACCTCGTCGTTGCCTCGGACCGGAATCTCGCGCGAGAGGTTGCCGGCCGCGATGTCCTGGCCGACCTCGGCCAGCTGAACCATGGGCCGGGTGATTGACCGGCTGATCACCGTGCCTATCGCCGTGACGAGGAAGACGAGCAGCAGGCCGACGCCGAAGATCATATCGCGCGCACTGGCCTTGGCACTCTCCACCTCCTTCATAGGGAGCAGGACGGAGTACGTTCCCGAGATCGTCGTCCCGGTCAGGAGCGGCGCATGCAGTACGATGTACTTCCGATTTGCCATGTCCGCCGTGCTCAGGCGGGCGACGGCCGTGTCCTTCATGCTGGGAGTGATGTTGTGGCTCGCGTGGCAGCCGTTGCAGCTGAGTGTTGCTTCGGACTTCGAGGTGCCGATGACCTCCCCTCGCGAGAAGAAGGCGATATCCGTCTCGTTCCCGCAGGCCTGTTGGACGTGGGTGAGAAAGCCGTTCGTGAGCAAACGGCCGCCCGAGACGTCGGTGACGGAACTCGAAGCCGAGCCAGTGGGCCCACTGTGGGCGAAGCCCCAACCTCCCGTGGTCTTTACCAGCGAGCAGGTGATGTGCATGAGCGCCGCGCCGTCCGCGTTCTCGGGTAAGCCGCCTACGCTCACGACCTGGCCGTCGGCGGTCCTTACGGCGATGTAGTCCAGGTTGCGCAGGCGGGCGGCGTCGAGAAGGGCAAGCTTCCGCATCTCGGGGTTGGTGGGGAGATTCCGGATGGTCGCACTGACAGCGAGGATGTTGACCGCGTCCCTGACGTTGTCCTCCCAAGCCGACAGATAGAGGTCGATGGCGCGGCGATTGTCCTTGAGCTGATCTTCTGCCTCTCGCTGGATGCGCTTCCCGACCCAGGAACTGGCCAGGGGAGCGGTGACACCGACAAGTACCACGAGCATGAGCAGGAAAGGCACGACGATCTTGTTCGAGATCCTCGCATCGCGAAACCGGCCGAGGAGCTTGGTCATCACCTGGATTCCCCCCGGTCATGAGGACGAGTGCCGCGGACGGCGACCGCGCGGGGGATCATTCGCAGCATGGTATCGAACTCCTTCATGACAACGAACCCTCCCCCATCCGTTCCGTTCCGGTTGACCTGCTCAGAACACAGCCGGCGTCGGACTCGTTCGCTGAACGGCGGGTGGGAGGAGAGGGATGCCTTCAAGACAGTGCATAAGGTTGCATGAATTAAACGTCGAGAGAAAGGTATCATTCCACACCCCCTCCAAACCAGATGCGCTGCGGGCGTGCTGGGCCTGTCACTGGGCACGCTGTCGTCCTCGTGACCAC